>JAUWWA010000074.1 GCA_030617125.1 Pirellulales bacterium
AACGGCCGGCAGTCGGGCGTTCGGATGGCTGGCGCCGACGGGTGGCGACGACGTAAGTTGTTGCCGGGTAAAGGCTTCGCAGCCACGGGGAATTTTGCATGCGGTGAAGCATCGGTGGAAAAATTCCAAAAACCTTCTCGCCGCCGCAATGCAAACCGTGCTGGAAAAAGTACTTACGATGTCAAAGACTATCGCCCTGCAACGCGGAGTCGATTTCGCATAATTGACCGAGAGGGGAGCGCGGCAGGCGGAAGGCGGTGGGCGGTGGGCGGTCGGAAGTGGATAGTGGACAACCTCAAATCCCAAATCCCTCACCCGATCACCCCGTCACCCGATCACCCCAATCCCCAATCCTTCGCCCGTCAGACGGTGCCGCGCAGACGGCCGATGATGATCGAGCCGTTATGCCCGCCGAAGCCGAAGCTGTTCGACATGGCCACGTTGATCTTCCGCTCTTGGGCCTGGTTCGGGGTGTAGTCGAGGTCGCAGAGCGGGTCGGGGGTGTGGTAGTTGATCGTGGGCGGGATCACGCCGTCGCGCAGGGCCAGCACGCAGAAGACCAACTCCACGCCGCCGCTGGCCCCGAGCAGGTGCCCGAGGTGGCTCTTGGTGCTGGAGATGCTCACCTTTCGGGCGTGTTGGCCAAAGACGGTCTTGACGGCCGTCGTCTCGGCCTGATCGCCCAGCGGGGTGCTCGTGCCGTGGGCGTTGATGTAATCGATCTCCGACGGATCGAGCCGCGCGTTGTGCAGCGCCAGCGCCATGGCATGGGTCGCGCCGACGCCGCTTTTGTCGGGCTGCGTGATGTGGCCGCCGTCGGCGCTGGCGCCGTATCCGAGCAGTTCGGCGTAGATGTGAGCGTTGCGGGCTTTGGCGTGTTGGAGTTCCTCGAGGACCAGGATTCCCGCCCCTTCGCCGAGCACGAAGCCGTCGCGATCGGCGTCGAAGGGTCGGCTGGCGGCGGCCGGATCGTCGTTGCGCTCCGAAAGCGCCCGCATCGCCGCGAACCCGCTGAGGCCCATCGGGGTGATGGCTGCTTCGGTGCCGCCGGTGATCATCACGTCGGCATCGTCGTACTGGATGGCCCGCATGGCGTCGCCGATCGCATTGGTTGCGCTGGCGCAGGCGGTGACCACGGCGGTGTTCAGTCCGCGCAGGCCGTATTGGATCGAGAGTTGGCCGCTGGCCGCGTTGGCCATGAGTTTGGGGATGGTGAACGCGGAGACCTTGTCGGGGCCCTTGTCGAGCAGCCGGCTATGCTGGATTTCGATGGTTTCCAGTCCACCGATTCCCGATCCGACGATCGCCCCGCAACGAAAGGGTTTTTCTTTCGAGAAGTCGAGGCCGGAATCCTTCACCGCGTCGATGCCGGCGACCATGGCGAACTGCACACAGCGGTCGAGCTTCTTGACGTCCTTCGGCGCGACGTACCCGTTCACGGACCAGTCGGGCACTTCGCCGCCGAACCGCACGCGGAACCGCGACGTGTCGAAACGCTGGAGCATGCGCACGCCGCTCTCGCCGTTGCAGATGCGAGTCCATAACTCATCGATCCTGCAACCAAGCGAAGTGACCGCACCGATCCCCGTTACGACGACGCGTCGTTTCATGGAATCTCACAAGAGAGATCAGGTTTCGTTGTTATCGACGGTCTGCTCGATGTGCTCGATGGCTTGTCCGACCGTTTGAATCTTCTCCGCCATGTCGTCCGGGATGTTGATGTCAAACTCCTCTTCGAGTTCCATCACCAACTCGACCGTGTCGAGGGAATCGGCCCCGAGATCGTTGACGAAAGAAGTCTCTCGGGTGATCTGGTCTTTGCTAACGCCAAGCTGCTCGGCAACGATATCAATCACGCGTTGTTCGATTGAGGCCACCTTCAGAATCCTCCTGGTAACTGCATAAATTGGGGGGCATGCACTCGTTGTCCCCCGTCTGTCCTGTCAACGAGACCGCCTTCTGGAGAGGTCAGCCGATCTTGGGAACTGCCCCCATTTCTTATCCAACTCCGCCAGATATAGCGACTTTTACCCGCTGTGTCCATATCGCCTGGGTGTGTTTTTCAGCTTTCTTCGCCGATACCTTGTTTTCCCTGCCCGCTGCCGTCCGGGAGGTGGCGATGGATTGCCACCCCCTCACTATCTCACTATCCCCTGTCCACTAATTCTGCTTTGTGCCCTACGCGGTGAGTCCCCCGTCGACGGTCAGGACGTGCCCGGTGATGAAATCGGCCGCGTCGCTCGCCAGGAAGAGGACCGCGTCGGCGATGTCTTGTGGCTTGCCCAGCCGGCCCAGGGGGACCTGCTTGCGGATTTCGGCGAGCAGTTCATCGCCCAACTTGGCGGTCATTTCGGTGGCAATGAACCCCGGCGCGATCGCGTTGACCGTGATATTGCGTGCGGCCAGTTCGCGTGCCACCGTTCTCGTCAGGCCGATGACGCCGGCCTTCGAGGCCGAATAGTTGGCCTGGCCCGGGTTGCCCATCAGTCCGGCTACGCTGGCGATGTTGATGATTCGGCCTTGCCGTCCTTTCATCATCGGCCGGGCGGCGGCTCGGGTGAACAAAAAGGTGCCGCGAAGGTTGATCGCGATCACCGAATCCCACTGATCGTCCTTCATCCGCATCACGAGTGAGTCGCGTGTGATTCCGGCGTTGTTGACAAGGATGTGCAGACTGCCCCACTTGGTGACGACTGCCTCTACCACTTCGCCTACCCGCTGGGCGTCGGTCACGTCGCAGGGGAAGGCCTGGGCCTCGCCCCCGACAGCCTCAACGTTGCCAACCGTTTCGGCGAGGCCGTCGGCGTCGACGTCGACGCAGGCCGGCTTGGCGCCGGCGGCAGCGAGTGTCTCGGCGATGGCGCGGCCGAGTCCCCGGCCGGCGCCGGTGACGATCGCCACCTTTCCGCGAAGATCGGCGGAAATTCGACCCTCTTGTCTATTCACTGCGGTTGTTCCTTGAATTGGTGCGTTGATTCCTTGAAACGGGTTCGCTGATTCGTCTTGCGTTGGGATTGGCAATGAGTCGTCTCTTCCTCAACTACGGTCTACCCCCAACCCACCACCTACGCCCCGACACTCTGACACGGCACCTTACGTTCGATTCGTCGCAGGAGTCCTCGCAGCACGCGTCCCGGCCCTACTTCGTAGAACTGGTCGAAACCTTCCTGCAACAAGTACCGCATGGACTCCTCCCAGCGGACCGGGTGCAGGACCTGGCGGATGAGGAGCTGGCGGATTTCGTCGGGATCGTCGTGCGGCCTGGCGTCGACGTTGGAGACCACGGGGATTTTGGGGCGCTGCATGGGTACGTCGGCCAATGCCTCGGCGAGCCGCAGGTCGGCCGGATGCATGATCCGCGTGTGGAACGCGCCGGCAACGGCCAAAGGCACGGCCTTCATCGCCCCGAACGATTGGCTCAGCTCGGCTGCCCGCTCACACGCCGCGACGGTCCCGGAAATAACGATATTCCCCGGGCAGAGCAGGTTGGCGATTTCGAGGATATCGTCTCTGCGGGCCTTTTCGCACAGGGCCTCGACCTCGACCCGTTCCAGCCCGAGGATGCTGACCATGCCGCCCGCCGTGGCATCGGCGGCCTCTTGCATGGCTTTCCCGCGTCTTTGCACCAACTTAAGCCCGTCCTCGAATTCCATCACGCCAGCGAAGACCATGGCGGTGTACTCGCCGAGGCTTAACCCGGCGGCCGCTTCGCACGAGAGGACCACGTCGGGCGTCTCCGCTCGCAGCGACTCCAATGCCGCCAGGCTGGTGACGAACAGTGCCGGCTGACTACAGACAGTCGAATCGAGTTGTTCGGCCGGTCCCTCGAAACAGAGTTCCGCCAAGTCGTAGCCGAGCACATGGCCGGCGCGATCGTACAGTGCACGGGCATCCGGCAATGACTCGGCCAATTGCCGCCCCATTCCCACCGCCTGGGCTCCCTGCCCGGGAAAAAGAAACGCGATCCTGCTCAAGATTCAACTTCCGTCACTTTCCGGCCCATGTAGTGACCACATTTCGGGCAGACAACATGCGTAGGCACCGCCGCGCTGCACTGGTCGCAGTACGCCAGTTCAGGGGGTCTCTTGGCATCGTGCGAGCGGCGGTTGCCAGTGCGCGAGTTGGAGTGTTTTCGCTTGGGAACGGCCATTTTTCCTGATTTACCAAACTAACGAGAGCTTATCGCGGATCCTGAGGCACGTCGAGTTCCGTATTTTAGACCCCTACGATCAGCGTGTCAACGTGGGACGGAAATCGAGTTCCATCCGTGCGGACCGCGCGTTTTGCCCAACGGCAATTTGGAAAACAGAGAAACTACGGAACAGCGGAGAGACAGAATGCGAGGTGGGCAGCGAGAAACCGAACATCACCGGGAAACGGGAAAGATGCCTCAGAGGCATACCCGGCGAGAATACCCCCTTGTTTGGGTGGGAACAGCTCTGGCAGTGACGCCGAAGAAGCGGCACACCCCTTTTCGTCGGGGGCCGCGACCGCCTTGACTCCCCCAGCCTCGCCCAGTATCCTTAGAAGGTTACAATATACTTGTGAAGTTATGCTACCACAAGATCTTGGGGTATCCGGTCGTTGAGATGCGGCCAGATGCAGTGGGATGGTAGGGTTTGACAGCCAAGACTGCCTGCCGCCCCCCGGCGCGCACGCCGTGGGGCAGAGTCCGGCCGCTGGGCAGGTAGGGATCCCGGCGGCGGAAATCGTCCGGGAGTGGGGAGAGAGTGAGTATCGATGGACCCGAATGAACTGCTGCGGATCGTTGACACGATTCACCGCGACAAAAATATCGATAAAGAGGTCGTCTTCGAGGGGATCGAAGCCGCCTTGGTCTCTGCCGCCAAGAAGCACTTCGGCGAAGAGGAAGAGATCATCGTCGAGATCGATCGCGCCAACGGCACGATATCGGGCACCCACAACGGCGCGCCTCTCTCGCCGGAGGCCATGGCCGAACGCATCGGCGCCCAAACCGCCAAGCAGGTAATGATTCAGAAGATCCGCGAGGCGGAACGCGATGCGCTGTTCAGCGAGTACGAAGAACTCCGGGGGCAAATGGTCACCGGCGTAATCCAGCGCTACGAGGGCGGCGCGGCAACGGTCGCGCTGAGTAACGTCGAGGCTATCCTTCCCCGCGGCGAGCAAATCCCCGGCGAAACTCACCACGCCAACGAGCGGCTTCGTGCAACCGTCTTCGAGGTGAGCAAGAAGGGCAGTCGGGTGAAGGTGATCCTCAGCCGCACCAAGCCCCAACTCGTCCAACGCCTCTTCGAGCAAGAGATCCCCGAAATCGCCGAAGGCGTCATCGAAATCCGCTCCATCGCCCGGGAACCCGGCTACCGAACCAAGGTCGCCGTCAGCAGCACCGACCAGCGGGTCGACTGTGTCGGCGCGTGCGTCGGAGTCCGCGGGAATCGCATCAAGAATATCGTCGACGAACTTGGCGGCGAGCGGATCGACATCATCCGCTACAACGACGACATGCAGGTTCTGATCCCCAACTCCTTGCAGCCGGCCGAGGTCGACGAGGTTATCCTTTGCCAGATGTTCGGCCGCGCGATCGTGCTGGTGCGCGAAGATCAACTCTCGCTGGCCATCGGGCGACGCGGACAGAACGTCCGGCTTGGCAGCAAGTTGTGCGGCTGGGACATCGAGATCATGACCCGCGAAGAACTCGACGAGCAGATCGAGCAGGCCATCGTCGGTTACTCGTCCCTGGAAGGGGTCGAGGATGAGCTTGCCGAAAGACTGGTTGGCGAAGGCTTCCTCTCCTACGGCGACCTCTCGGTGATTGAGCCGGATGCCCTTGCTGAGATGGGAGGGGGCTTAAGCGAGGAACAGGTCAACCGGATCATCGGACAGGCCGAGGTCAGGGCTGAGGAAGCCGAACGTGAGGCCGCCGAACAACGACGACTGCAACGCGAGCAGGAACGGCGCGAAGCGGCTGCCGCCGAAGCCGCCCAGGCGGCGCAACCGGGTGAAGGGACTCAAGCGGACGCTGAAGAAACCGCCGCCGCCACCAGTGAAACCATCGGCGATTCGGCCGAGGAACCCGTCGACGAACCAGCCAACGAACCGGAGGCCGCCGCCGGCGAAGAACCGCTCGCGACCGACGAACCCCCCGATGAGTCCACCGACTCCACCGCAGGCCCCGACGACGGCTTGCCGCCGCCGGAAGAAGATGTCGCGGCCGCAGACGTTCAGGTTGCCGCGCAAGCCGAGCAGCGTAGGCTGGAAGAGATGGAGTCGGAGAAAACAGACTGATAGCAGGTTGGGTACTCGTGCGTATTTACTCTTTAGCGAAAAAACTGAAGCTTGACAGCAAGATTCTGGTAGATATCTGCAACAAGGTGGGTATCACGGGTAAGGGGTCTGCGCTGGCGAGCCTAACAGACGAAGAGATGGCCAAGGTTACCGGCTACCTCGAAAGGCGGCAGGGAAAGCTGGAAGGGGCTGGCACTGGCGCGGCGAAAGCGACCGGGCTCGCCGCCGGTGAAGAATCCGCCTTGGAGACCAAAGCGTTTCGGCGCGAGGACTACATCGCGCCGGCGGGTGCGACCGGTGGGAAGATACGCGTGTTCGGGGATAGGCGCACCAAGGAGCCGCCGGCGCCGAAGAAGCGGTCGCCCGGCGAAGGCGCTGAGCCGCCGGAGAAATCGGCCCCCGCCATCAAGTTGGCTCCCATGCCCACTTTGGAGACGCCGCCGAAGCAACCGAAGTCGAAAGAAGCCGCTCCGCAGAAACCCGACATCAAGCTCCCGCCCGACGCCATCCGCGCCGGCAAGGCGGGCAGCAAGCCGCTTTCGGAACACCTTCGCAAACACGAGGCGAAGAAGAAGCAAGCCAAGAAGGACGCCGCCAAGAAGGCCGCGCCGCGCAAACCGGGCCCAAGCGACGCTGTCATGCCCGTCGAGCCGCCGCTGCCGGGGCGGGAACGGCCGCGCCGCGGTCGAGCCGCCGCGGCGGACAAGAATGCCAGTTCGTTTGCCCTGGGTGGACGTGAAGCCAGGCAACTGAAACGCAAACGTGTTGCCTCCATCCGACGACGGCGCCCAGACGAAGACGGCGAAGGCAAAACCCGTATCAACCGTCGTACCCACATCAGGCGGACCGGAACGAACACCGCCGCACCGCGCAAGGGAAACGTCACGGTCCGATTGCCCTGCACCGTGCGGGAATTCTCGGAATCCGTCGGGGTGCCGGCGCGGGAGATTCTGGGTAGGTTGCTCGCGTTGGGAATCATGAGCAATATCGGCGCCAACGTTGATGGCGAAATGGCCGAACTGCTGGCCATGGAACTGGGCGTCGAGGTCGACTTACAACAGGCGGTTGCCCTGGAAGAGAAGCTCTTGCAGAACCTTGAGCAAGAGGACGATCCGGCGACGCTTCAACCCCGCCCGCCGATTGTCACCTTCCTCGGCCACGTCGATCACGGCAAGACGTCGCTGCTGGACAGGATTATCGGCATCGACGTGGTTTCGGGCGAGAAGGGCGGAATTACGCAGCACATTCGCGCGTACCGGATCGAGAAGGACGGCGGAGTTGTCGCCTACGTCGATACACCCGGCCACGAAGCCTTCACCGAGATGCGTGCCCGCGGCGCCAACGTTACGGACATCGCC
>JAUWWA010000365.1 GCA_030617125.1 Pirellulales bacterium
GTCGGAAGAGGCATGACCTTGGACTTCGACCGCGCGGGTGTTGTGGCCGAGGTGGTCGACAACACCGAAGCGGTGAGGTTGGTGCGCCGCGGCTCGACCCCGGGCGCGCCTGGCGCGGTCATCGCGCATGCCCTGCGCCGCGCCGCCACCACGCGCGAAGCTTCCACCCGGAATCGCTACAACACGTGGAAACAGGTCCCCAGCGACGGCCGCGCCACTGCCAGCAGCGTAACCTGGCACCTGCCCACCGACGAGTTGAGCGACGCGCCCCGACTCGGCGACGTCATCCTGGACGGCGACGGGCGGCGGTGGACGATCCTCGGCGTGCAACGCGCCACGCTCGGCACGCGATGGCAATGTGTTTCGCGCGACGTTGCCCTCGCCTATGCCCTGGACGACACGATCAGCATCCTTAAAGCCACTTACGCCAAGGGCGACTGCGGTGCGGCGGAACCTACCTGGCGCACATGGCGAACCGGCGTCCGGGCCAGAATCCAGCCGGCCGGAACCAAAACGACCACCGAACACGACGCACGGCAAACCACCGCACGCTATCAAATCTTCCTCGAAGAAGACCTCGCACTCGACCACAGCCATCGCATTCAAGGGCCGGACGGAACGCTCTACAACATCAACGGAACCCTCGCCGCCGAACGGATCGGCGAACTGCAATCCATCGACGCGGAGGTAGTATTATGAACCTTGCCCAAGTGATTCATCAGCGTTGGGCCGACGCCGCGGCGCTTAACGACCTGCTGCCGGCTTCGCAGGTCACGACCGGCATGAGCCTCGATCCGTCGCTGCCGTACGCGGTGATCTCGAAGCAAAGCGGCCGGCCCGTCGAACGCTTCGGCGACGGCTCGGCACTCGACGAGATCGGTGTGCGGGTGCAGGTCTTTCACGATAACCACGACTCCGGATCGGCCATCGTGCACCAGATCAAAGCCGCGTTTGACCGCACCAGCTTCGATCTGTCCGGAAGCGACAAGGTGATCAACATGGAGCGGTCGAACGACTTCGAACTCCAGCAAAGTGACGGCGTATGGCGATTCGTCGTCGACTTCAGTTGCATGGTCCAACTTGCCACGGGAGTGTGACATGAGCTTCAAAGGACAAATCCAGGCGGCGGTCGGCTGGAACTGGAACGACGGCGCCGTCGACAACGATCGACTCGATTACACCAAACAACTGCTCGACGGCAACGGCGCCGACCAGGCCGAAACCGTCTGGCACGACGAAGATACGACGTTGCTCGACGGCGCGTCGACCACGCTCGATCTGACCGGCTTGACGCGCACGGTGCTGGGCGACACCCACACCGTGACCTTCCTGACGGTCAAGGCGGTGTTGATTATCAACCACGCCACCAGCGACGGTCAATTGGTTGTCGGCGACGCCGCGTCGGACGAATGGGCCGAACCGTTCGGCGCCGATGTCGATCAGGTAGTCGTCCCGGAGAACAGTCCCCTGCTGTTGGCCAACCCAACAACCGGCTGGGCCGTCGATGCCTCGAACAAAAACCTGAAACTGGCGGCCTCCGGCGGCGATGTCGACTACTCGATCGCCATCCTCGGGATCATTACCGCCGCAGGCTCGGGGTCGGGCTCCGGCGCGTAAGGCAACTATGCGCCACGGAGGCACGGCGTGGTGAGCATCCTCTGTTTTGAAGGAATAAGGGCATGAGTGTATCGTTCAAAGAATTCGCCGGCTCGCCGGTGGAAACCCGTGGACCGGAAGGCATGAGGGCGCGCCGCGTGTTGCTCTGCGCGTGGGATGATCGCCAGGACGTGATCGACCAGGTCTTGGGCGACGGGTACGAGTTCGGCGGCAGCAGCCGGGCGCGGTATCCCGACACACCCGACGTCGTCGCCATGCGAACCCGCTCGGAACCCTTCGCCGACGACCTGGCGCCGCAGGCCTTCGACAACCTGACCGAAGGGCTCAATCAATACAACGGGTTCGCCAAGGTCACCGTGGAATACGAACTGCTCGTGCCGTCCGAGCGGGCCGATGCGATCACGGTCGAAAGCGGCACGTTCCTGACCTATCGCCAGGGTATCAGCCAGATGACCGTCACGCTGCCCGAGGACAGTCTCTCGTGGCAGGATGAGCCCAGCGAGTTTGTACCCTCCAACGCCGTGCCGTCGATTCGCATTCCTCTCATCGAGCATCAACTCACATGGCATCGAGTGGTCAGTCCGCCGTGGCAGGCGATCCGCAACGGCGCCGGCACGGTCAACGACGCGGCGTTCCTGGGCGCGGCCGCCGCCACGGTGTTGTTCGACGGGACAAACGCCGAACCCGAATTCCTGCGGATCGGCGACTTGGCTCGCGCGGAACTGGCATGGCGCATCGTCTACGTCTTTCGCGAGAAGGCGGTCAAGACCGGCTCGGGCGAGATCGTCGGCTGGAACCATGCGTATCGGCCGCTGCCGGTCGCCGACCCCGGCTGGGACGAGTTGGCCGACGCCAACGGCAATCGGCCGTACCGATCGTCCGATTTCTCGCAACTGTTTCAGTTTGCGACGGAGTAGCCCGCCGGCCGCACGCACGCTGCGGCGGCGCCGCCCGTGGCGGCAAAGGTTCCGCGACGCGCAGGGCGACCATCGGTTCCCGCGCGTACCGCGACCACCGGTCGCGGCTTTATGGGGGAGGAAATGATCGAGCACGTTTTTGTATCCGGCTACCCGAGCGACGTCGGTGGGGCCAACACCGAACTGTGGCACACCGTCAAGCTGTGGCGGCGGTACGGCCTGGCGGTCACGCTGATTCCGACCTGGAAGGCCGACCCGCAATGGCGGGCCCGGCTCGACAGAATCGGCTGCCGAACCATCGAGAGCAATCCCGACGACCTGCAAAACGTATCCCGCCTTGCCGGCAGCGTCGTGGTGTCGATGTGCAACACGAAATTCCTCGTGGCCGCCGAGCGGTTTCGCGACTTGGGTTGCACGATTGTCTGGCTGGGGTGCATGAACTGGCTGTTTCCCCAGGAGCGATTGCACTATCGCGCGTGCGGCGTGTTCGATCGGCACGTGTTTCAGAGTCGCCACCAGCACGACCAGCTCACCCCGCAGCTTCGCAAATTCGGCTATGACGACGCGCGGGGGTGCATCATTCGCGGCGCATTCGACGCCGAGGAATTCCCATTCCGGCCACTGCCGCATGCGGCGGGCGAGATTTTCACGATCGGTCGGATTTCGCGTCCTTCGGCCGACAAGTTTTCATCCCGCACGTGGGAGATCTACGGTCGCGTGCCGCATCCGATCCAAGCCA
>JAUWWA010000023.1 GCA_030617125.1 Pirellulales bacterium
CACGGCCCGAGGAAAGCCTTCGTAGTGGTTGTCGATATCGTATTGATGCCAATGCTGCACGGTCCGTCGGTGCAGGCCGGTGATTGCGGCAGTGTCGATCATCGGTTCACCTCGCTGGGGAGACACGGGAAACAACGGCGAGGTAAACCGATGATCGACACTGCCGCAATCACCGGCCTGCACCGACGGACCGTGCAGCATTGGCATCAATACGATATCGACAACCACTACGAAGGCTTTCCTCGGGCCGTGTGCCGGCAGCATCAACAGAACTATCGCCTTTGGCACCAGGAAGACATCGCCCGAAGCCCCGATGTCTCCGACGCCGAACTCGCCCAGATCAAACGGAACATCGACAAGCTGAACCAGCAGCGGAACGACCTGATCGAACAGTTGGACGAGTTGATCGTCGGCGAACTGGCCGCCGCGGGCGTCGAACCGCGCGGCGATGCCCCGCTGAACACCGAAACGCCGGGCAGTGTGATCGATCGGCTTTCCATCCTGGCGCTGCACATCTATCACATGCAGGAGCAGGTCGACCGCGACGACGCCGGCGAGCAGCATCGCGCCAAGGCCGCCGCCAAGCTCGAAGTCCTCCACGCACAACACACAGACCTGTCCGCCTCGCTGGCCGAACTGCTCGACGACATCTTCTCCGGCCGAAAGCGTCTGAAAATCTACCGGCAGTTCAAGATGTATAACGACCCGGCGATGAATCCCTATCTCTACCAGGCCAAGCAAAGGCCGGCTGCGTGAGTAGTGGATAGTGGATAGTGGGTAGTGGCTGTTGACCTGTGACGCTACGCCGCATTGCGGTCGTCGCGGCCGAGAATCCGCTCGCACGCCTCGCAGACATCTTCCACGTCGATTGCTTCCATGTACTTCGACGGTGCGTTTCTTCGCTGTCGGGTGGGGCCCTCGAAGAACATCTTTTGCAGTGCGATGTGCTGCGGGCCGTACGGCCCGTGCCGCTTCGCCGGCCAGGGACCGTACAGTCCGACGCAGGGCGTGCCCACCGCTGCGGCCAGGTGCAGCGGGCCGGTGTCGGAACCGATGAACAACGTCGCTCGACGCGCCAATGCCGCCACTTCCGTCAGCGTCGTTGCAGGCGCCCGTCGGGCGTGACCGCCGGAGCCGGCCGCGACTCGCTCGGCCATGGCGCGTTCCTCGTCGCCCGCCCAGAGCACCATGGTCGGTAGTCCGCGTTCGCGGCCGAGGTGGGCGGCCACGGCGGCATATCGCTCGGCGGGCCAAAGCTTCGACGCCCAGCCGGCGCCCATGTTCATGATCCCGAAGCCGTCGGCCAGCCCGCAGTAGCGAATCATCTCCTCCGCCGCGATGCGGTCGAGCAATGGCTCGGGCACCCGAAACCGCACCACCGGCGAGTCGATTCCCAGCGGGCGCAGCAACTGAACGTTGCGATCCACGACGTGCTCGGCGGGCGTTTCGACCGTTTCGGTGTTGATCCGCTGGCTCAGTTCGCGTCCCCAGCGGCCACCGAATCCAATGCGACGCTTGGCGCCCGACAGCCAGGCGACGATCGCCGACTTCGTCAGGCCCTGAGCCTCGACGGCGATATCGAACTTCATCGCCCGCAGCCGGCGGCGGAGCTGCCCGAGGACTCGTGGCGAGCGGAGCCAACGGCGAGGCAGCTCGATCAACTCGTCGATGGCCTGGTGCTCACGCAACAACATCGTCGCTCGCTGCTCGACCGTCCAGGCCAACAGCGCATTCGGGAATCGTTCCCGCAGGGCACAGGCGATCGGCATTCCGTGGATCACGTCGCCGATCGCACTGAGACGTACGATCAGGATGCGGGGGGACTGGCCGTCGGTCGCACGTATGGTCGCCATAGTTGTTCCGGTGATCCCGTTTAGCCGTTGCGTTCACGCAGCGCTCCCGCTTAGCCGCCGCCGGTACGGCGGCGCCGACTTCCCACCGCGATCGTCGGGACGAAACCCCCACACTCGCGCGGCGAGGCATTATAGCAGGCGCCGTGAATTCCCCAATAGACATTCCCGCCGGCGATCCAGAAGATACGCAAACGGGAAAGGATGGAAAAGCAAGAAAGGGCGGCTGGGGCGCTTTTTTCACCGCAAGATCACACGGCGTTGCTTTATCCACTTCCAACGCGAAATGGCATAAAATAGAGTGCTTGTGTCCCCGCCACTGGCGACTGACCTGACGACTGACAACTTCTCCCATGTTCACATCCGACCAGCACCAACTGATCGACTTCGGCGATGGCCGGCGGCTGGAGCGTTTTGGCGCGTTGATGCTCGATCGACCCTGTCCGGCCGCGGATGGCGTGGACCGGGCCGACCCGGACGCCTGGCGACACGCCGACGCACGCTTCGAGCGCAGCGACAACGAGGAAGGCCGGTGGCTCAGCGAGCGAGAGCTGCCCGAGTCGTGGACCGTCGCCCACGGCTCGTCCCGGTTCGAGCTGAAGCGAACACCCGCCGGGCAGCTTGGCGTGTTTCCCGAACAGGCCGGCAATTGGGACTGGATCGCCGAGCAACTCAACCAGTCGCCGCGGCCGGCCGCCGTGCTGAACCTGTTCGGCTACACCGGTGGAAGCACGCTGGCCGCGGCCGCCGCCGGCGCCGAGGTCGTCCACGTCGACGCCGCGCGGAACACCATCGCCCGGGCGCGGCGCAACGCCGAGCTATCCGGCATGTCCGACGCTCCGATCCGTTGGATCGCCGAGGACGCCGTGAAATTCGTCAAGCGGGAGCTGAATCGCGGCAACCGCTACGACGCGGTGATCCTCGACCCGCCCAGTTACGGCCACGGCCCGCGCGGCGAGGTTTGGCGGTTCTCGAAGCATCTTCCGCGGCTGCTGGCGTTGTGCGGCCGGTTGACGGCCGGGCGCCGGCGGTTCATGCTACTGACGTGCCACACGCCCGGCTACGATCCGGCAAGGCTTGAGCGGATGATGATCGACGCGCTGAACGACGCCGAGGCCGGTACGATCACCGCCCGTCCGCTTGGCATCCGCACGGCCGCCGGCCGGGAGTTGCCATGCGGTGTGGCGGTGCGTTGGCAACATCGTGTTTAGCGGTCACCGCAACGGCGACGTTCAACCATGACCACCATCACCAGCATGCAAAACCGTCACGTTAAGGACGCCGTTCGGCTGCGCCACGGCCGGCATCGCGAGCGGCACCGGCGCATCCTCATCGACGGTGCTCGGGAGATAACCAGGGCGATCCGCGCCGGCGTTAATCTGCTGGAGGTCTTCGTCTGCGAGAAACTTTGTACCAGCGATGACGAGCGGCAATTGCTGGCGATGCTGCCCGACACCGACGCCGAGGTGTTGCACGTCGGCAAGCCTATCTTCGAGAAACTGGCTTTCGGCCACCGTGCCGAGGGCGTGCTCGGCGTGGCCGAAACGCCAAGCCGCTCACTCGACGATCTGTCCCTGCCGGAAAATCCCCTGCTCGCCGTGCTCGAGGGTGTCGAGAAGCCGGGCAACGTCGGCGCCGTCGTGCGCAGCGCCGACGCGGCCGGGCTCTGTGCGGTGATCGTCGCCGACGGCCAGACCGATCTTTTCAACCCCAATGCCATTCGCGCGAGCCTTGGCACCGTTTTCACGACGCCGGTGGCCGCCGCCGCGAGCGAGCACGTCCTCGCTTGGCTCCGGCGCCGCGAGTTGGCCGTCGTCGCCGCACGGGTCGACGGCGCGCTCCCGTACACCGAAGTCGACTACAGCCGACCGACCGCGATCATCCTAGGGAGCGAGGCCGCAGGGCTCTCGCCGGCATGGTCGGCCGACGACATCACGACGATCCGCCTGCCGATGCTCGGCGAGGCCGACAGCCTGAACCTATCGGCCACCGCGGCGGTGCTCTTCTACGAAGCACTGCGGCAGCGAGCGGCGGCTGACGACTGACTGCTAGCAACCGCCAGCCGCCGACCGACTACCCTCCGCCGAACGCGGGCAGGATGCCCACCTTGGCATCCGGGCGGACGGGCGTGGCGAGCCCTTGCATGGCGATCTTGCCGTCGACGGTAAGCGCGACGTTCGGACTGATCTTTCCGTCGGCGTGGATTTTTGCGGCAATGCCCGGATAAAGCGCATCCAGCGCATCGACGATTTCCGCGAGCGTGTCGCCCGCCACTTTCACCTCGCGAACGCCGTCGGTAAGGTCTCTTAGTAACAAAGGGATCAATACTTCAGCCATGAGCTATCTCTTTCCGGCCTTGGATTTCTTCGGATCGACCTCGAGCTTCTTCGGCTTGGCTTGCGGCTGTGCGGCATCGGCCGATTGTCGCCGCGCCGTGTCGTATGTTTCGATAATGTTGCGCACGCTGGCGTGTTGCACCTTCCACGCCTGGCGGCTGTAGCCGCCGCCGAGCGTCATCACAACCGGAATACCGCGCGCGACGCACGTGTCGATCACGTAGGCGTCGCGTCGGACGATGCCGTCTTGCGTCATGGCCAGTCCGGCCAGCGGGTCGCCCTTGAGTGTATCACAGCCGGCCTGGAGGATCACCAACTCCGGCCGGCTGCGTTTGATGACATCGGGCAGCGCCTCGCGCAGCAGCCGCAGGTACGTCTCGTCGTCGGTTCCGGCGCGCAGCTCGATGTCCAGATCACCCTTCTCCTTCGGGATCGGATAGATGTCGCGTTGGTGCATCGAGAAGGTGAACACGTCCGGATCGCCTTGGCAACAGCCGATCGTGCCGTTGCCCTGGTGCACGTCGAGATCGACGACCAGCACGCGGCGGACGAGCTTCTCCTTCCGCAAGACGCGAATGGCGATGGGCATGTCGGCGTAGACGCAAAAGCCTTCGCCGCGGTCCGGCTTGGCGTGATGATATCCGCCGCCGATGTTCACCGCGATGCCGTGCTTCAGCGCCAATCTTGCGGCAAGAATGGTGCCGCCGGAGGCATGGCGAAACGCGCGGAGCATCCCGCGATCGATCATCCCGGCCGGCAGCACGGCAACCATGGGCGCCTCGAGATACTCGGCCACGGTGGTGGAACTCTTGAGGCTCGTAAGAAACGCCGGCGTATGGACCAGCAGTATCTGTTCGCGTGAAAGTTCGTCGGGCACATGAAAATCGCGAACCGCAACGACCTCGTCCGCGATCAACTGCTTGGCGATCTTGGTGTACTTGTGAATATCGAACGGGTGCGCCCTCTCCAGGCCGCCGAAATTGATTTCGTACTTCTTCGAATAAACCAAAGTCACGGCGGGCGCCTTTCGCGTGTCGTCTCGAGACGGTGTTTGCCCGCATGCTGCCAGCGGCGCCACGGCAAGCACGACTCCGAGGAGCGTCTTCCAAGACGGGCAAATCGGCCCAAGCCGCCGGCGACCTAGGGTTTGCCGATTGCCGTGCACCGCTTGTTGCCGATTTCGTCGACGAACACCTTGACCGGCCGGTCGCACCGGAGTCGCCATGGCACTTCCTTCCGATTCCCGCGCTGGCCGATTGGGGGCTGCGTCCGATTCGTCTTACGGCGCCGGCCGGTCGCCGGGGAGTTCCTGGTGCTGTGCCGGGGGCTCGTTGTTGTCAGCTTCGGCTTGATCCTTTTCGCGCGCGATCTCGTCGACAACTTCAAAGGAGTCCTGTTTGTCCTTGGCCGTCCTGCGGGACGGACGTTTGGAGATTGCTTTCTTGGGCGTCTTTTTTCGCGCCGCGTCGAGTGGTTTGGCCAACTCGATCGTGACCTTGGATGCTTCGATGGCGGTTCGTGCGAACTGTTCGCCCCGTGCCTGGAGCTTGTCGCCCGACTTGGCGATGCTGTAGTCGGCCGAGTCGACGTCGATCACCACGTCGTCGGCAAGTCGGATCGACAGCGACGGCTTGAAGAACTGATTGGGCACGTAGAGGTTCAGCTTGCCCTTGCGAGAACCGACGACGCGAGCACGAATGTCGAAGGTTTCCTTGTTTGCGGCGGCGGCGTGTCGTTTTGCACGCGGCGGCTGCGCGCCAAAGGGCGGCGCTCCGAAGGGTTGCATCTCGTCGTCGGCCCCGGCGCCGCCGGGGTAGAAAACGCCCGGCATGTACTCCTGGTCTTGCGACGGCGTGAAGACGGTGAGCTTGCCGACCTTGTCCGCTATTCGGCTCCTGCGTTTGTCGACGGTCGCCGTAAACCGCACGAACACGCCTCGCCGCAGCACGTCGAGTCCGGCGTTGCCGGTGACCTTGATTTTGGTCCGCGGCGTGAGCTTTACGCCCCAGGTTTCGTTGGTGGCGGTGGTCACCAGGATGGCGCCCGGCCGCACGCCGGAAATCGTCCCATCAAGATCGATCCGAGGTAACTTGCCGGGATCGATCTTCGGGATACGCTGGGCCTGCGCCGTAACCGCCAGGGCCAGAACCATGCCCAAAGCGAATAGCATACGAATTCTCATTGCTCACCAATCCTTCAGTACTTCTTGTCATCATACCAGAGCCGTGTTTTGGAGGCAAGTCCCTCGGGTCACTCGATCTCGCCACTCCTTCCTTTATTGTTTGCTCGCGTCGCTCGCGCCTCTCGCTCCTGATCACAGCTTGGCAACAACGGCACTTTCCGGCGACTCTATCGGCGATTATAATAAATCGGTTGAAAGGGGACTGGCCAATGACAATGCTGATCACCGATCCGCGGCTGGAAGAGCGCCTGAAAGTCGAGCGGGAAGCCCGGGGAGCCGACCGCTACGACGAGGTGTGGGAGGGAATTTACATGATGGTCCCGATGCCGAACGATGAACACCAGCAGATCGTTACGCGAATTGCCGTTATCCTCCAGGAGGTCGTTGGGTGGCCCGGGGGGGGCGAGGTTCGCGCCGGCGTCAACCTCAGCGACCGCGAGACGGACTGGGAGCGCAACTACCGCGTGCCCGACGTTGCCGTATTTCTTCCAGACGGCGATGCCGAGAACTGCGACACGCACTGGCGCGGCGGCGCGGATCTGCTGGTCGAGATCACCAGCCCCGGCGACCGTACGCGCGAGAAAATCTCGTTCTACAGCCGCATCGGCGTTAAGGAGCTTCTGCTGCTGGACCGCGAGCCGTGGACGCTCGAGCTTTACCGGCCACAAGAAGGCCAACTGCAAAAGGTCGGCCGGTCCAGCCCGGACGCCGCCGACGTACTCGGCAGCGCGATGGTTCCACTGAGCTTTCAACTCATCCCGGGCGACCGCCGCCCGCAGATCGAAGTGATCCATACGGACAGCGGGCGCCGTTGGCTGGTGTGAGTTCGCAGAATGCTCCATAAAGCTGCGACCGGTGGTCGCGCCCGGAAAGTTCGCCAGCATTTTTTCAGGGCCCTTTACCGCGACCACCGGTCGCGGCTTTATGCGAACGCTGCCCAGCTTCCTTAGCCAACGCCTCCTGCCACTGCTCGATGAGTTGCATCGCCTTCATCGGCGTGACGTCGTTGAGTTCGAGCTGGCGAAGGTCGTCCAGGAGCGGATGTTCAGCCGGGCCGAAAAGTGTCAGTTGCACGTCGCCGACCTTAGCCGTATCGAGGGGCCGGGCGATCTTCGCGCGGCCGTCCGCGTCGATGTGCTCCTCTTCCAACTGCGCGAGGATGTCCTTGCTCCGCTCGACGACCTCGCGGGGCACGCCCGCTAGCCGTGCCACGTGAATCCCGTAGCTCTTGTCGGCCGAGCCGTCCACGATCTTGTGCAGGAAAACGACCTCGTCCTGCCACTCGCGGACCGCCACGTTGAGGTTCTTCACGCCGTCGAGCGATTGCTCCAGGTCGGTCAACTCGTGGTAGTGTGTGGCGAAAAGCGTGCGGCAGCCGACGCGCGCGTGCAGGTACTCCACCACCGACCACGCCAGCGAGATGCCGTCGTACGTGCTCGTGCCGCGGCCGATCTCGTCGAGGATCACCAGACTCCGCCGCGTGGCCGTATTGAGAATCCGGGCGGTCTCGGTCATCTCGACCATGAAAGTGCTTTGGCCACGGGCCAACTCGTCGCTGGCGCCACGCGGGCGACAATGCGGTCGGCCACGCCGATGGTAGCCGGCTTGGCGGGCACGAAGCTGCCGATCTGAGCCATCAGGGTAATGAGCGCCACCTGGCGGATGTACGTGCTCTTGCCCGACATGTTCGGACCGGTGATCAGCAGGATGGTGCCCGACTCGCCGCCGGCGATCGTGTCGTTGGGCACGAACGTCCCCTCCGGCTCGACAATATCGAGCACCGGGTGTCGCCCGTCGACGATTCGCAGCACCGGTTGGTCGACCATTTCCGCCCGGCCGTAGTTGCGGCGGCGAGCGAGTTCGGCCAGGGCCGCCAGCACGTCGATCTGCGCCAGCACCGCCGCGGTCGATTGCATCCGGCGGCGCGACGCCGCCGCCTCCTCGCGCAACTCCACGTACAACTCGTACTCAAGCTCGTTGGCCTTCTCGTCGGCCGTGAGCACTTTCTCCTCGTACTCTTTTAACTCGGGCGTGATATAGCGTTCGGCGTTCTTGAGCGTCTGTTTGCGAATGAAATCGTCGGGGATCTTCTCGCGATGCGCGTTGGTCACCTCGATGTAGTACCCAAACACCTTGTTGAAGCCGACCTTCAGATTCGGGATGCCGGTCCGCCGGACCTGCTCGGCCTGGTACCGGGCGAGCCATTGCTTGGCGCCGCGGCTCATGTTGCGCAACTCGTCGAGTCGTTCGTTGAAGCCGGACCGGATGAACCCGCCCTCGCGGCTTGCCAGCGGGCAGTCATCGACCAGCGCGGCGTCGAGCTTGCCGCGCAACTCGACGCACAGGTCGATCCCGGCCTCGAGTTCGTTCAACAGCCGGCTCTTTCGCGCGGTCAGCTTGGCTTTGAGATTCGGCAGGCATCGTAGCGTGCGGCCGAGGAAGCTGAGATCGCGCGGACTTGCCCGGCCGGTGGCGACCCGGGCCAACAGACGTTCGACGTCGTACACGCCGCGCAACGCCTCGTGCAGATCGGCGGTCAGCGACGGCTCGCCGACGAGTTCTTCGACGGTGTCGTGCCGGGCGCGAATGGCCGCAATGTCGGTCAGCGGGTTGGCGACCCAGTCGCCCAACATCCGCGAGCCCATGGCGGTGACGGTCCGGTCGAGCACGGCCAACAGGGAGCCTTCGCGGCGACCGTCGCGAATCGTCCGCGCGATCTCGAGGCTTCGGCGGCTCGATTGGTCGATCTCCAACGTGCCCGAGGTCCGATACGGGATCAGGGCGTCGACGTGATCGAGCGAGGTCTTTTGCGTCTCGGTGAGATAATCGAGCACGGCGCCGGCCGCCCGAATGGCTTGGGCGTCAGTCGGAAGCTCTGACTGCCATCCAAAACCTTCCAGCGTGGCGGTGCCGAAGTGTTTCGCCAGTGTCTCCTGGGCCGTTTGCCGGGAAAACGCCCACGCTGGGCGGCGCGTGACCATCATCCGCTCGTCGAGCACCGCCGGCAGCGGCTCGGCGTCCTCGGCAATCAGGCATTCGGCCGGCGCGATTCGCCCTAGTTGGTCGATCATCCCCTTTGCCGGAAAGCCGGCCGCGACGAACCGCCCGGTGGACAGCTCGACCCAGGCCATCCCCGCCGGCTCGCCCTTCGACGCATTGCCGCCGACGACCGCCGCAAGGAAGTTGCTCTCCTTCGGGTCGAGCAGGGCCTCGTCGGTGACGGTGCCGGGCGTGACGATTCGCGTGACCTCGCGACGGACGAGCCCTTTGGCCTTCTTCGGGTCCTCGACCTGTTCGCACACGGCCGCCTTTACACCGCCGGAAATCAGCTTGCCGAGATAGCTTTCGAGTTGGTGATGGGGGAATCCGGCCATGGGGATGGCCCCGGCGCCCTTCTCGCGGCTGGTCAGCGCGAGGCCTAGCATCGCGGCGGCCGTCTTCGCGTCGTCGTAGAACAACTCGTAGAAATCGCCCATGCGAAACAGCAGCAGCGCATCCGGACACACCCGCTTCGCGTCCTGGTACTGTTTCATCATTGCAGTAGTAGCCATGGTGCGTATGGTAGCACACGGGTGGCATCTCGGGGAGGGGCACGTTTAGCAACCGCCGGCACGGCGGCTTTTGTCTGACGCCCAAGCAAGCGTCGCCATTCCGGCAACGGCTAAACGGCTTGTTTTCGTGCCGGCGACGGCTAAACGGATCTATTCCGCCCCCAACGCCACGCAGCACATTGCCGAGCCGCTGCGAACGTACAGCCGGCGGCCAACCAAAGCAGGGTGGGAAAGCACTTCCTCGCCGTCGCCGAACAATCGCAGCCGCGCGGCGAGCTTGTAGCCCGTGCCGCCGGCAACGAGCAACAGCAACTCGCCTTCGGCCGTGGTGACCAGCAGGCGCTCGCGGCTGCCGATGATCGACACGTAGTCATCGAACGCCTTGTCCTCGGCACGCCAAAGGGCTTTTAGGCCGGAATTCAAATCGAGGCAGAACATCTCGCCCCAACAGCCGAACACCTTGCCGTCGATCACGACCGGCGTGCTCGAATCGGGGGCAAGATCGGTGTTCACTGCAAGCGGCTTCGGCACGATCTTTCCTCGCCGGTCAAAGTCGTACAGCCGCGTGCCGTTGTTCTCGGTGGTCACCAGCAGACGGCCGTCGACGGCGATCGGCGTGGGGACGTTGAAGTCGCCCTCCTCGGGTGGAACAAGCCGCCAGAGCCGCTTGCCGGTTGCCGGGTTCCAGCCGCCCAGCGAAGTGGCATCGTAGCCGACGACCTGCCGCACCCCGCCGAAGGTGCCGA
>JAUWWA010000195.1 GCA_030617125.1 Pirellulales bacterium
CGCGCCCCCATAAAGCCGCGACCGTTGGTCGCGCCACTTGTGTGTGGCGCATACAGCAGTCGCGGTCTTCCTTTTCTTGGGCGCGAGCTGAGCAATTTCTTGGCGCGACCAACGGTCGCGGCTTTATGATTGTCGGCTGCCGCGCAATAGCGGCTCGCGGAGCCCGTCGGCCGTGACAACCCCGATGCTCCGGCCATGGGAGTCGACGACCAGCGCAAGGCTTTCATTGGCGCTTTGCATCTGCATCAGCGCAGCCAGATGCGTGGTGCTCTCGGGGATTTCCAACAACGTGTGTAGGCGGCCCAGGTCGTCCGACGCACCGAGACTCAGGTCGATTACCCGAACGTACCCGACCAATCCCGCGTCCGGCTGCGGCGATTCAACCGGCACGACCGCGATCCGGTAGCGTCGGGCAAGTCTCAGCACGTCTTCCTTGGTCATGTCGGACCGCGCTCGGGGGACCTGGACCAGCGGCACGGCGAATCCGGCGACGCTCCGGCTGGCGACAGCGAAGATCCCCTGTGCCAGGGCGCGTTGAGCCGGGTGGAGGATTCCCACTTCGTGCCCTTCTTCGAGCACGCGGCGCAGCTCCCGCCGGGCCAGCGTGAGGCGAATTGGCTCGGGCGATTCGCCCAGAATGCGAGCCAGCAGTCGGTTCAACCCCCAAAGCAGCACGCTGACGGGATACAACAGCACGACAAACACCAGCAGCAGCGGTCCGACGCGCCGCAAAAGCCGATTCGGGGCCTGGAGAAAAAGGCTTTTCGGCAACAACTCGCCGTACACAAACAGAAAGGGGGCCAGCACCAGCGGCGCGATCATTTCGGCCATGTGGCCGCCGCTGGGAAGCAACGCCTGCGCGCCAATCACAATCGCCAGCGACGTGACGTAGTTCGCCGCGTTGTTGCCGACGAGCACCGTGGCCACAAACAACATGGGCAGATTGGTCAGCCAGACGAGTCCCCGGGCAATGGGGTCGCCGCCCAGCGCGTCGAGCACCAGCCGCAGCCGGGTGGCGCGATAGAATCCGGTTTCCGAGCCGCTGAAGAACGCGCTGAGGAACAGTCCTACAGCCGCCAGACCAAGGGCGAACCCAATCATCGGGCATCCTCCTGGGCATCCGAGGTGGTCAACTCCACCAGCAGTTGCCCGCGTTCGGAGACCTCCAGCACCTTGAAATGGAAGGGCCCCCAGTCGCACGTATCGCCGCACTGGGGAAACCGCTCGAGCACCTCCTGCACGACGCCGGCCACGGTAACGCTCTTGCTCGCCGGCCGCTCGACGCCGAACTGCCGCACAAGCCGGCGGAGGCTGGTCATGCCGGTCACGTGCCAGGTGTTCGCCGCCACCTGTCGGATCGGCTCCCGCTGCAACAGGCGTTCGCTCCGGCTGGGGGCATGGCTGAAGATCGTGTCGAGGATGTCGTCGAACGTGAGGATTCCGATTGTCTCACCGAACTCGTTGACGACGGCGGCCACCTGCCGGCCCTGCCGCTGCATCGCTTCGAGCGTTTCCGCGGCCGTGGTGCACCAGGGGATATAGACGACCGGCTCGGCGTGGTGTTCGAGGTGTTCGGCCGGCACGTTCGAGAGGCTTTGCAGCGTGATGGCCGCCGCCACCTCGTCGCTGTCCGGCTCGGTCACAAGCAGGTATCGGCTCGGCGGCATCCGGCCGTGCAAATCGTCAAGCGATACCGGCGGCCGGAACGAGAGGAACCGGACCCGGGGCCGCATCAACTCGTCGGCGCGAATCTCCGAGAGCAGCACGATGCTCTGCAGCACTTTCTGCTCCCGCTGGAGCAAGGCCGCATCGGAGGTGGACAGCTCGACCGCCCGTTCCAGGTCGCCGACGTGCAAATACGGCTCCGGGGCAAACCGCGGCCAAAGCAGCCGACGCGAGAGCAGATTAGCCAGCCGGAGTGCGGGCAGGACCGGGTCGAGCACGCGGACCATGGCGGCCAGCGGGATGCCGACCAGCGTGGCCAGTCCGCGCGGCTTCAACACGGCGAGGCTCTTCGGAAGCATCTCGCTGAAGACAATCATCGTCAGAAGTGCAACGACGGCGAAGCTCCCGGCCGCGGCCGGATGGCCGTCGCGCTCGACCTGAAGGCTGATGATCGAGGCGATCGTGAAGTAGGCGAGGTTGACGACCAGGTTCCAGAAGAGGACGGCGGTCAGCAGTCGGTCGGGCTCGGCCAACAAAGCGGCGGCGATCTGTTGCGGGCGGCTGCCCGAGCCCATCCGACGCCGATCCCGCCGGTGCAAGAAGAAAAACGCCGCCTCGCTCGACGAAAAGAACGCCGAACAGCAAATCAGCACGAGCATGGCGATAAGCCACGGCGCGTCTTGAATCAGCGTCGGCACGCAGGACTCCTGGTTGGTAGCTTTGTGGCCGCAAGCCGGGTCACACCGGGCGATTCACGCGAATCAGCTTGCCGGCGCAATCATCACCTCCGCCCAGACCACGATGCTCGCAGCCATGGCCAAGGCGTTCTGGAACTCGTCTTCCGTCACCGCCTCCCATACGCCCGGGTAACGACTGCTAACTGCATACTCCGTGAGAATCGTCGCATCGTCCAGGGCCGGATCCCGGGCGACATCGGCTGGGAGCAGTTCAACCAACGTCCCAATGTTGTGAGTTCTCGGGAACTCGACATCTGAGAGGACCAGCACCGCTTTGATCGCCTTTTCCGCTGCCTGCTGTGCGTGGAAACAGAGCGTTTCGAGAAGGATAGCTTCGTCGTCCGGCCGACTCTGTGCCAGACATAGATCACTTCGTGCATGTTGCAGCCAGTCGGCAGGGCTGCCTCGGGCAGGAGTGTCCTCAAGCGACATAGACTTCTTTTCCTTCTCGCAGAACCGAACGGTAAATCAGCCCGATGTTGTCCTTGTGCTTTTCAAGATCCGCCGGCGTTGCAACCAGAACGTCAAACGGCACTCCCGCGTTGCGAATCTCCCGGTAGAGCTTCTGTGCGGTCCGGCGCCGATGCGTTCCGTTGGGCACAACAACAAGAAGATCAACGTCGCTGTCAGGAGCCATGTCACCTCTGGCAGCCGAACCAAAAAGAACCACCCTCAACGGATGGGCCAGTTGCACGATCTGCTCCACTAAGCGGTCGATCGTCGTCTGAACGCTTTTCATGGGTCCGCTCGCCTCAGATCCCTATTATATATCGAGCGAAGCCGCGCAGTGCAACCACCGTTTGCCGATCGGCCGACCGGCCCGGCCGTGGAAAGCGTGGCGCCCGGAGTTGGGGGATTGTCGCCGTTGCGAAAACCCTCAATACCGGCCCCGATAGCGGGTGGGCTCGTCTTGAGGGCTTCGGGTGACCCGCGGCGCCTGGCCGGCGCGGTCCTTCGCCTCGACGAACACGAGCAGATCGGCTCGCGGCGGCGTCTTCGGCAACGGCAACGGGATTCCGGCGATCAGTGTCCTCGGCTTCGCGTCGACCGGGACCGGCAACGCCACAATGCCCATCCCCACCAACAGCACCTGGTCGACCGGCCAGTGAAATAGCTCGTCGAAGCGGAAGTGCGTTATCTGCGGCACCTCGATCTGCGTGCGCTGGCGCGGCGCCGCCGCCGTGGGCACTTCGATGGCGACCGGAATCATCTTCTCCACCTGGTCGATGTGGCAGCGGATCGTCGCGTCGATCATGCGCCGGTCGACCGACAGAAGCGGGCTGAAGTCGAGCGTGAAGCCCTCGTCGACCTCGCCCGGCAGCACCTCGTAGCCCGGCCAAACGTTCGACCGCAACACCACGTCGCGGATGTAGGGTCGCTTGCGCGTCGCCGAAATGACCGTCGACTTCCCGTTGTTGATCAACAGGTGAGGAGAGCTGTGTTCGCGATAATCGTTGCGGCGCCGCAGTTCGGCCCAGAGGATCGCGGCGTTCTCTTTCTGGAGCACCCAGGCGTCGGCGCCGGGCGTTTGCACCTCTACCGGCTGCATCAGACGCTGCGCCCTCGCACGCCACGTCGGGCTGTCGAGCGTCACCACGCGGAGGCTGAACGTCCGCGTCTCCGCCTCGCTGCTGACGAACCGGTCGACGACGCCGGCCACGACGGCCTGCATCTCGGGCGTATGGTACGCACGCAGCGTTCGGCTCGTGGCGCTGAGGATCCCCAGCGGCTCGCCGTGCCACGCCTCGTAGCCGGTGTTGCGGAATATCCAGTCGATGATCGCTTGCTCGGGCCGCTTGGTGCTGGTTACCCGAACGGTGTAGGGGCTGATGTCGTACTCGCGCCACACCTGCCCGTGACCGTTGGGCAATGTGTCGGTTCCGCTAGTGACTCGGGTGATGGACCGCCGGGCGACCTTCGTGTCCAGCGGGGCGGGTTTTCTCGCGTTGCCGGGCGAGTTCGCACGGCTCGCCACGGCCGCCGCCGCGGAAGCCGCCGCTTCGCCGGCGCGCCGCCATGCCCGAGTGGGAATGTTTTGTGAATCGCTCGCCGTCTGGCCAAAGGCCGTGGCGGCCGCCAAGATCGCCACAGCCGCCGAAGTAAACCGTACCAACATGCCTCAGCCTCCTTGCCGAAGTCGCGGGGAACATGCGCTAGGGAGAATTGGGGGCGGGCAGTATAGGTGGCGCCGCCACACAGAGCAATACCGATGCCCCGAAGAAAAACGCAACAAAAACGGGACAGCGCTAAGCTTGGTGCCTTAGGCAAGTGGGGAAGGCATCCTGCCTGCCTGGTATGGCGCCGCCACCCTGCCTGCCTGGCAAGCCGCTTCTTTGTTGACCGGCGCCCTGGAAGCCTGCCCCACGTTGCGACAACCTGCCGGTTGTCTTGTCCACTCTCGCTTCACGGACTACATCATGCCGTCGCCCGAGGCCAGACTTTGATTGCCCAGACTGCCAATTAGACCTGTCCCGTTTTTCTCTTCAAGAGACCACGAAAGCCCGAAACAACGAAAGCTCGAAAGCAGGAA
>JAUWWA010000263.1 GCA_030617125.1 Pirellulales bacterium
GATGATCGATGCATTGGGCTTCGTGGTGGTCGCAGAGGTGTAGCGGCTGAAAAGGCCGCTTGCCCCTAGTCCAACTCCGAACAGGTGTCCCGCACGGCTTCGACAATCGCTTCGGCTTGCTTGACGGCGCTATCGGCTTGTTCTTTGGAGACGACCAGAGAGACCTCGTAATCCGCAACCGTCCTAAGCCTTTGAAGTTCGCTGAAAGCAGTCCCAAGGTCCTTGGGCCACCGGCCCGCGTGGACGAGGTCGCGGTGAACGGCAACTTCGACGGCCGTATGCCTCTTGAATGTTTTTCCTTCTGTCGCAAGAAGCGCCGAAACGGCGTAGAGCGCCGCATAATATGCTCGATTGGCCGCAGTCGACGGATCAATGTCAACGGTTTGGCAGGCTGCTTTCAGGGTCGTTTGTGCTGCCCGCTAAAACGACAAAGCATCTTCACCTTCACTCATATGTGAACTCCCTCCTTCCGTGCCTCGCGGTACAGCGCCATCGCACCTGCTTCGTACCTCCGTACATCGACCGGAAGGGCGTCGATCACGCGCCCACTGCTCAGGATGTGCGGATAGAGTGACTCGACACTGACGTGGATATCCTCCCCCAGCCGAATCGGCCCTTCCAACAGCATCAGCACGTCGACGTCGCTGTCTTCCCGGGCGTCACCGCGGGCCTCCGATCCGTACAGAACCACGCCGCGCAGTCGCTCGCCGAAGGCCTCTTGCAGGCGGGACTTGATTTCGTCGAGAAGTTCGCTTCGGTGCACGACCTGTCTCCTTCCAGAGGAATTGTAGAGCATGTCGTTGGTCGCGGCAAGCGCACCCTTTCTCCGTCCGCCGCTCCGAGGTATACTCCGGTGGATACTGCACTAAGGCACCGGACCCCGTTTACCATGCCCGAAGCCGAGAAACGCAACGTTTCCGAATTGATCGAACGGGCCCGACGCGGCGAGGACGAGGCCCGGGACCGTCTGTTCGCGCTGTGCCGCAGCTTTGTGGGGTTCGTCGCGCGCTCGCAAGTGGAAAGCTCGCTGCGTGCGAAGGTCGACGCCTCGGACCTCGTACAGCAGACGATGCTGGAGGCCCATCGCGATTTCGACCACTTCCAAGGCACGTCGGAAAAAGAGTGGCTCGCCTGGCTGAAGAAAATCCTCGCGCACAACGCGGCCGACTTCGTGCGGCACTACCGCGGCACGGCGAAGCGGCAGGCGCGGCGCGAGGTGCCGTTTCGCGACCCGGCCGACAGCCTCTCGCTCGGCGCGGCGGAGCCGGCCGCCCCCGATCGAACTCCCAGCCAGGAATTCCTGCAACTCGACAACGAGCTGCGCGTCACCGCCGCCCTGGCCGAATTGCCGGAAGACTACCAAGAGGTGATCGTGCTGCGAAACCTCCAGCGGTTGCCGTTTGCCGACGTTGCCGAGCGCATGGGCCGCAGCCGCCCCGCCGTGCAGATGCTTTGGATGCGGGCGATCAAGAAATTGCACACAGTGTTGGAGGAGGGGGGAGAATGAAGGATGAATGGTGAGTCGTGCGTAGCAATGGGGAACACCCTCGATACTCCTGTCTGAATGCGCAGCTTTCAAGACCCGCTTGATTCCCGGCAATGCATCCTACATGATACCCTCGGCGAGACCCGTATCTCGGTTGATGAAAAGTGCCCGGTCGATCCGCTTGAGACAGCTTTCCTTGCCCAGCACGGCGAGGCAGTCGAACATGCCCGGGCCGAAGGCCTTGCCGGTCACGGCCACGCGCAACGCGTGGATGATCTGGCCGATCTTGATGCCCTCGATCTCGGTGAACTCGTGCAGTAGCCGCTCAAGCGACGGCGCGTCGAACGGCTCGGCGGCGGCCAACCGGTCTTTGAGTTTCGTCAACAGGCCGGCCGCTTCGGCCGGCTTGCGCAGCCGCTTCTCGAAGGCCTTTTCGTCGTAGGCCAGTGCATCGTCGGCGACGAAGAAGAAATCGGCGTAGAGGAGAATATCACCTGAAAGCTTGATCCGATCGCCGCAGATTTCGAGGATTTGGCTGAGCATCGACTCCAGCCGGTCGTGGTCAACTGCATCGAGCAGCCCGGCCTTCTCCAGGAAAGGCAGCACCATTTTCATCTTTTGCTCGATGGGGACTTCGAGCATGTGACGTTCTTGGAAGGCCTGGAGCTTTTTGGGGTCGAAGCTGCCCGGGGCTTTGTTAATCCGATCGAGCGAGAACCTTTCCACAAGTTCCCGCCGGGTGAAGTGCTCGGTTTTGTCATCCCATGACCAGCCCAGAAGCGCCAGGTAGTTGACGATCGCCTCGGGCAGGTAGCCCACCTGCCGGTAGAAATCGACGACGACCGGGTTGAACGTCTCGGGGTCAGCGTCCAGGCCGATCCGCTGGGCGATCTGCCGGCCGTGATCGAGGAGTTGGGCGAAGTCGCGGTTTCCTAGATACTTCGCGAGCTTCCGCTTGCTGAGCTTGTTCCTGCTACCCGGCTCAGCGACGAAGGGCAGATGGGCGTACTTGGGCAGTTCGTAACCGAGCGATTGGCCGATGAACACCTGACGCGGCGTGTTCGAGAGATGTTCCTCAGCGCGGATCACGTGGCTGATTTGCATGTCATGATCGTCGACCACGCTGGCGAGGTGGTAGAGGCAGGAACCATCTGCCCGCTGGATCACGTGGTCTTGCTCCTGTGCCCAGTCGAATTCGACCGGCCCGCGCACGAGGTCGTCGATCACGAGCTTGCCCTCGCGGGGCATTTTCAGCCGCACGACGGCGGAGCGGCCTTCGGCCTCGAACCGGGCTTGGTCTTTCGGCGTTTCGGCCATCCACTTACGACTGTAGACGAACGATCGCTTTTCGGCTTCGGCCGCCTTGCGCTCGGCCTGAAGTTCCTCCGCCGTGGCGTAGTCGCGATAGGCCAGGCCCGCCTGAAGGAGCTTTTCGGCGGCGGCCTTGTATTTCTCGGCCCGCTGCGACTGGAAATACGGCCCCAGCGGCCCGCCGACTTCCGGCCCTTCGTCCCAGTCGATCCCCAGCCAGCGCAGTCCGTCGAGGATCGGGTGGAGTGCCTCGTCGACGTTCCGCCGCCAGTCGGTATCGTCGATGCGCAGGATAAACTTGCCACCGCCGGCCTTGGCAAACAGCCAGCAGAACAGCGCGGTGCGAACCCCGCCAATGTGAAGATAACCGGTCGGACTGGGGGCGAATCGGGTGCGGAGCATAGTCAAGGATGAAGGATGAACGAGGTTGTCAGTAGTCGGGTGTCAGGTGTCAGGTAGCTGGCGCCAGTACGTAGTATGTGGTGTCTCACGCTTGTTTGAGACGCCCGGGGACTGATGTTCCCCAGGGGATGCCCCGTATGAGACCCGCTCCCCGAAAGCAGAGTATAGCGAGGAAACGCCGGGCCGCAAGCAGCACCATCACCTACAGGAGTCGCCTCCTACAACGCCTAGCTCGCCGGCTACTTGTGCCAGGCGTTGTGCTGTTGGCGTTCGCGCTGCAATCTCTCCCGTGTGAGGCGCTTGCGCAGGGCCTTCTTTTCCTGCTTCGTCAACCGGCGGCGGGCCGGGGACGGTTCCAGTTCCGGCTCCGGTTTGGCCTCGGGTTCAAACAGCGGGGAACGGGCCTTGCGCTTCAAGACCGGCTGCGGCGTGGCATGGGCCGAATCGACCTTGATCCATTCATCGCCCGACATCTCCTCATCCTCGTCCGCTTTCTGTTCGCGGCGTGGCAACAAGCCCTCGGCATCGAGGATCACGTACCGCGCGTGCAGGCCCATCGCCAGAAGCAGCAGCAGGTTGCCGACCATCTGGGCCCCTTCTTCTAGCATCACGCCCCGGGCGCCGCTCTCGGACAGCACCCAGCCGAGTTGAGTCACGACCGCAAAGTCATAGCAGCCACCCGCGATCAGACACGCCGCACTCGAAAGCCGGCACTCGCGCATGTCGACCACCAGCCGCGAACCGACCGCCCCGAGCAGGAAGAAATAGGGCACCACCCACCAGATCGAACCGTCACCCAAAAGCCGGGTGCCGCTGGCCGTCCACATCATCTCCTTGAAACCCTCGTGCAGGCTGGACGTTTCGTCGATGCTCATCAGCACCCAACATGCCGCCGCCGTCAGCC
>JAUWWA010000302.1 GCA_030617125.1 Pirellulales bacterium
CCGGCCACGTGATCGCTGTGGTAGTGCGTCACCCAAAGAGCTTCGACCTTGCGGATCTTGCCCTCATCGAGCAGCTTGCGGACCCAGTCCGCAGCTTGCCGGCTTCCGCAGTCCATCACCAGCGCGGCGCCGCTGCGCGCGACGAGCACCCAGGTCGTGGAAAAGTGGTGGAGGCAATCGGGCACCGGCTTGCCCGGCCCGATGGGCATGTGGTGCTTTCGGCCGGCGTACCTGCGAAACATCTTGGGAAAGTAGTGGCGAAGGGCCGAAATCGCCACGTAGCGGTCGTAGCACGTGTCCATCCGCTTCAGCAGCGTGTTGATCGCCCGGGGCGGGTCGCTCATGATCTGGCCGTGCGAGGGAACCAGCACGTCGGGTGCCGTCGTCTTGATGCGCAAGAGGCTCTTGGCCAGTTCCTTGCGAGCGCCCATGAACCCGTGATAATCGTCCGTTTCGTCGCCGCCGTCCTGAAGGCTGTGCAGGTCCCAGAGTCGGCCTTCGTCGTAGATGCAGTCGCCGCTGAAAACGACGCGCTTGCCGTCCACTTTCACCAGGTAGCTGACGGCGCCTTCGGTGTGGCCCGGCGTGGCCAGCACGCGGATCGTTGCCGCTCCCCAACGAATCGTGTCGTCGTTTTTCAGCGTCCCGTCGACGCGCACCGACTCGGCCAGCACGATCGGCCGGGGCAGCGCGTTGTAACTCCGCCAACGGTCCTTGGGATTCTTCCAGTAGGAGGCCACGTCGTCAAAACAACTGCGCTCGGCTTCCGGCACTCGGATCTTCGCTCCCTCGGTCGCAAACACATGCGCCCCGCAGGCCTGATCGCGGTGGTGATGCGTGAAAACGACTTGGCCAACCGAGGTGATACCCAAACCGGGCAGCGCGTCGACGACGCTCGCGTCACCGCAGTCGATCAACAGCGCCGTCGGGCCGTCGCGGACGATGCCCACGTTGATCGGACCGTGGTATACGTAGAGATGTTCGCCCAGTCGAGTCAGCCGTGTCCCAGTCGGCTTGGGCGCGATTTCCGCCAAGACCCGGCTGCCAAGGCCGGCCGCAACAAGCCCGGCGCCTTGTAACAAAACGCGTCGCGAGAGAGTGTCTTTGTTCATCTTTTCTCACCGAACCCGGCCGAACCGGCGATGCTGACACCGGCAGCGGGGCATTCATTGGCTTTTCAAGTTGAAGTCCCCTCTTCTCCCTCGGTTATTCTAAGTCGGCTTCCACGAACGCCCCAACGACCTCACGGCTTAGCGCCTTGTCACCGTCGGCCATGATGACAATGACCCACGGCTTCTGAGGATCTTCAATCTGCAGATTCCACCTAGTCACCGCCGGTTTGTCGGGGGAAAGCTCGATTCGCCTTCGTGGCGCGTCGGCCTTGGAGTTGAATGCTCGGATCGTGATTTCGTGCTTCCCCGCGCCGGTGGCGGTGACTTCTAGCTCCAGGGCTCTGTCGTCGCAGTCGACGGCACCGACGGCGACATCCAGTTTGACAGTTTCGTTGGCAGCGCGTTGTGCTGAAGCCGGCGGCGACTGCATGGCGTAGATCGACATTGCGCCCAGGAAACGACTGACCGGCTCGACCCATATTTCTTTGAACGTGGCGTAATTCGAGCCCGACCAGTAGGGCTGGTCCCCCGTCATCGAGTCGATGCCGACCGGCAGCGAGCCGACGATGTTCTTCAGACAGTAGACGAAGTGCGGCGCGAAGTCGTAGCCCTCGCCGTACATGAGGCTTTGCCCGAATGGGTTGCCCCCGAAGACCCATTCGAGTTGCCGGCCGACCAGTCGCATTCCTCGGGCGTCGCCGCGCAGGTGGGAGGCTTCGGCCAACGCCCACGTGCCCGACAGTTGGATGTTGGTGTTGCCGTGGAGCCCGTCGAAGTAGATCGGGAAGGTGCGCAGGACGTGCTCGTCGTCCAACCGGGCGCCTTCGTGGAATTGACGCAGCATGACGTTGCGCCGCTTTTCGTTGCCGATACGCAGCACGTGCGACTTGCGCCAAACCGAGTTAGGCAGCAACTCGTAGGGCGTGGCGATGCGGCTGCCGCGCTTCAGGAAGAACTCACTGTGCAAAGCAGCGGCCGCGTACCACTCGATCCAGTCGCCGTGATTCGGATACGCCTTGCACAGCGCGGCCAGTGCGATCAGCGGGGCCTCCTCGAAAGCCGCGTGGTGGTTGTGAATCACTGCCCGGCGATTCGTGTTGACATAGAAGTACCCCGTGATGGGGATGCCGTCCAAAAACCGCTGCTCCTGGCACCGAATCAGCAGCCGGCCGAAGCGGATTGCGTGTTCGGCGTACTTGTTATCGCCTTTTGTGCATTGTAGCATCAGCGACGACGTGGTCCCCCACGCCGCCTCGCGGTACTCCGCTTGATCCCACCGCTCGCGCGACGCCACGGCCGCTTGCCAATCCTCGATCGCGGCGTCGAGGCACTGCTTGGCCAGTTCCGGATGCGATTCTTGAAGCAACCGAGCTGCCAGAGACTCCACCGCTGCCGTCAAGAAATTCTCCCAAGGCACGTTCCGCGCCGGCGTGACCACGTCGTCGAGCGTGCCGATCCGGTTGTCCGTGTAGATCCGCATCACACTCCAGTGCATGCGAAAACCGTCGCCAAAGCGCGTCTTCAGGAGCCACTGGAGTCCCCACACGGCCTCGCCGAGCACGCGCCGTTCCAACTCGGGGTCGGCCTTGCGATCACGCAACCCCTCGACGATCCGCAGCATGGCGAACGTGGCCATTGCGGTTCGCCAGGTGCCCTGCGAAAGGTCGCCGGCGTCGTGCCAGCCGCCGTTGATGACTTTCTTCACGTCGCCGTGGAAGCCCTGCCAGTCCTGGTGGCACTCGCGATGGATGCCCGGCATGCGATAGCCGCAGCGCTCGCAGAAGAAGAAGTTGATCGCCTTGACCATGGGCCTGCGCCAGACGTCCTCGCCGATGCGAAAGGTGCGTGACTGAAGCTCGCCGCACTGAAGCCGGTATTCACCCGGCTGTCGGTAGCCGGAGAAATCGAGCATACGGAAAACTCCGCGACGGTTCTTGACCACGCGCACCGGGCCACTGAAAGCAACCGTGTCGCCGGCGGCGCCAACGAGTTGGAACGTTTGGCCCGCCCCATCGCCCGCCAACGCCACCTTCCGGTCCTCGGGCCGGTAGCCGACATGGCTGAACGCAAGCTTACCGGGGGCGACCTCCCAGCCCTCGTATTGATCTACGTCCACATTCTGGATTTCCAACCGGTCAAAGTCGTAGGTTACGATGCCTTCGTCTTCCGGTTCGTGGCCGCGAAGCGTCTGTTGGATCGTGAAGCTGGTGACCCGGTCGCGCCGGAGGTGTGGGATCTCCCAGAGCACGTGGTTCCACTGCCCCGGCTTGAGATCGTGAACAAAGTGGCTTCTCGCGGGCGAGGTGGCGTTGCGCGGCGCCCCGTCGGATGCCAGTTGCAGACAGATGCAGTAGGTCGGCATGGAGGTCGGATGCACGTACACCCAGAGCGAAACGCGATTCATCGCCGACCAGTCCTGCGGCGTATCGAACCGCAGTTGAACCGACGTGTGGCCGCCTTGATTGCCGTTGAACGAGTCCCACTCACTGCGATGCCTGCGATAGTGCTCTTCGTCGCGCAATGACGTGCGAAAACGCAACGACCGCCGGCCGTCCTTTGCGCGCTCCTCGGTGTAGCTCATCTGGCCGATGCCAGAGGCGCGCCAGCCGGAGTCTCTTTCCATGTCGTCAATGAGCCTTGAATCGTGGACCGGCTTCTCTTCC
>JAUWWA010000294.1 GCA_030617125.1 Pirellulales bacterium
ATGAACCTGGATCGTCTTCAGGTTCACCGTAAATGGGAAATGTCGGTTCAAAATCGTTACCTGTCCAACGGAACCCCAACTATGACCAAAGCTGAGATTTCCACCCTAATCGCCCGGATACCGTGTTGCAACGATGTCAGGCAGCGACGTATGAAGATGGGCGGGTGTGACCTCGGGCCGGTCTGTTTGTTGATTCGCGCGCTGCTCCAGGAGATGATCACGGCCTGTGTATTTTGTTTTTCCTGCCGCAGAACATCGAATTCAACGGAGCACGACGGATGACTCGACTCGTTTTGATTTGCACAAGTGTGCTGACGCTTGCCTGGTCTGACGTACACGCCACGGCCGCCGAGTCGCCCGCCACGCTGCCCGGTACGAAGCCGCTCGCCTGGCAAGGCCCGCTCGAGGCGAGGATGATGGAAGGGGCCCACAAGTTTGTCGAGCGCAAGATCGCCGAAGCCCCGGCCAAGCGGAAGAAATACTGGAATCGCGATCTTTCAAGCCGCGAGGCGTACGACAAGTCGGTCGAGCCGAACCGGCAGGCGCTTCGCAAAATGCTCGGCTTCGTCGACCCGCGCTTGCCCGTGCGGATGGAGCGGTTCGGCGACGATGCGAACCCGTCGCTGGTCGCCGAGACGGCGACGTACCGAGTGTTTCAGGTCCGCTGGCCCGTCTTCGACGGCGTCGATGGCGAGGGGCTGCTCGTCGAGCAGAAACAGCCGCCGGCCGGGCTGGTCGTGGCTTTGCCCGAGCCGGATTTTGCGCCGGAGCAACTACTCGGGTTGTCCCCGGGCGTCGCTCCGGAGTCCCAATACGCCCGGCGCCTGGCGGAGCGCGGGTTTGAGCTGGTCGTGCCCGTGCTGATTGACCGCAACATCCACGCGTCGGGCCGGCCCGGTTTTCGCAAGTCCACGCTACCGCACCGTGCATGGATCCAGTGGCAGGCCTTTCACATGGGCCGGCACATCGTCGGCTTTGAAGTGTACAAGGTTATCGCCGCGGTGGACTGGCTTTCGGCGGAGCGCCAACGGCGGCGCGCGGATACGGGCAAAATCGGCGTCGTCGGCTACGGCGAGGCGGGGTTGGTTGCCTTCTACGCCGCGGCGCTTGATACGCGGATCGACGCGGTGCTGGTGAGCGGCTACTTCAACGACCGGCAGACCGGCTGGAACGAGCCGATCTACCGCAACGTGTTCGGGCTCTTGAACCAGTTCGGTGACGCGGAGATCGCCACCTTGATCGCCCCTCGCGGGCTGGTCGTGGAGTATTCCAAGCCGCGGCCCGAGCGGGGCGCAGGCCTGCGCGGCAAGATCCGCCTGCCCGAGTTCGCCAAGGTGCAAGCGGAGTTTGAGCGGATCGACTCGCTCACCCGGCCCGGCTTCGGGGCCAGGACGCTGGTGCGCGGCGAGAACGACGAAGCGGTGCGGCCCGGCTCGCCGCGGGCCATACGGTCGTTTGCCAAGATGCTCGACGTAGAGTCAGGCATGAAGATCGGTCGCAACCCGCCGAAGGACCGCCGCCGCGAGTTCGATCCCAGGGTGCGCCAGCGGCGGCAGGTCGAACAGCTCGAAGACCATGTGCAACGGCTGGTGCGCCATAGCGAACACGTGCGCGACGCGTTCTATCCGCACAAGGTTCTGCCCGTGCTGGCCAAACGCCCCTGGAGCACGCGACTTAGGCACGAGAAGCAGTCGGCTGAAAAATTCATCTGGGGCTCGAAATGGTACCGCAAGTATTTTTGGGAGGAAGTGCTGGGTAAGTTCGACGAGCCGTATCTCGCGCTGAATCCGCGCAGCCGCAAGATCTACGACCGCCCCAAGTGGAGCGGTTACGACTTGGTGCTCGACGTCTATCCGGAACTGTTCGCCTGGGGTGTGCTGCTGGTGCCCAAGGACTTAAAGCCGGGCGAGCGGCGGCCGGTGGTGGTCTGCCAGCACGGCCTCGGCGGGTTGCCGAAGTACGTGATCGAGGGCGATCGCGGTCCGTACCGCGACTTCGCCGCGAAGTTGGCCGACCGGGGGTTTATCGTCTTCGCGCCGTACAACCTCTTCTACCGCCGCAACCCGCTACCCGACGACCGCTTCCGCTGGCTGGACCGCAAGGCGAAGTGGATCGGCTGCACGCTGTTTTCGTACCTCCTGGCCGAGCACGAGCAGATCCTCCACTGGCTCGGCTCACTGGAGCACGTCGACGCGGGGCGGATCGCGTTTTACGGCCTCAGCTACGGCGGGGAGATGGCGGCCCGCGTGCCGCCGGTCCTGGAGGGCTATTGCCTGTCGATCTGCTCGGCCGTCTTCAACGACTGGACCCGCAAGGTGGCCTCGACCGACCACCATTTCTCCTACATGTACAGCAGCGAGTGGGAGATGCCCTGCTGGAACATGGGCAACACGTTTGGCCACGCGGAGGCGAGCTACCTGATGGCGCCGCGTCCGTTCATGGTCGAGCGGGGCCACCACGACTCGGTGGGGCGCGACCGCTGGGTGGCGCACGAGTATGCCAAAGTCCGCCGGCTCTATACCCAGCTTGGCCTGGCCGACAAAACCGAGATCGAATACTTCAACGGCGGCCACACGATCAACGGCCAGGGCACCTTTCGCTTCCTTCATGAGCACCTGAACTGGCCGGCGCCGGCCGCCGATAAGAGCGAATAATCCGCCCAGTGACCTTAACCTGTTTGGTGATCAGAATCTGCGGGGTGTTGCCCGCCGTGAGGCTCACGTAGCGATTGTGCTTCTGCGTGTACAAGGCGCCCTGAATCTTCGGCTTTCGGTCATGGTAGTAGCCCATCCCCGCTCCGTGGTCCCCGTTGGACGCGGCGCAATAGAACCAGTCCTCGTCTCCCATGTGCAGCGGGGCGCAGTCGATCCGGACACAGCGGTCGTAGCTGTCGTGTTCGGCGCCGTGGGGAATCCAGGCCTCGCGGCTTACGGTACGATCCCAGGTGAAGCCTCCATCCCGGCCGGACCGATCCGATCCCGCCTGCTTGTACACATAAGCAGGATTGTTACAATCACTGAAGGTCGGTAGGCGGTTCGGCGCGGGCCGAATGGGAGTCCCGACCTGCTTCGATCCACCGGGCGGGTATGGTATTCGTCGAGGAAATGAACCATGGGTACGCAGATGATGCAGGAGCTGGCGCCGCGCACAGTTGCTCGGGTCGAGACGAAATACCGCCGTATTGTCACTGAGATTCCGGTCCCCGAATCGATCCCGATCCTTACGAAGCTGCGGCAGTTCGAGCCGCGGTCGATGGGCGGGCAGCCGCCGGTCGTGTGGGATCGGGCCGATGGGTTTCAGGTCTACGACCGCTGGGGCAACATGTGGCTCGACTGGTCGTCCGGCGTGCTGGTGACCAACGCCGGCCACAGCCATCCCAAGATCTGCCGGGCCATGATCGACCGGATCGCACACGGCCTGACGCACAACTACTGCTTTCCCTCGGAACTCCGCTCGGAACTGGTGGCCCAACTAGCCCAGGCGGCGCCGAACGGATTGGAGAAGATATTCCTGCTGACCACCGGGTCTGAGGCCTGTGAATGCGCAATCAAGCTCGCCCGGACACACGGCAAGCGCATCAGCGACAAGAAGATTACGATCGTCGGCTACCAGAATGCTTTTCATGGACGCACGCTTGGGTCTCAAATGGCCGGCGGAATCCCGGGGCTCAAGCAGTGGATCGTCAACCTCGACAAAGACATGGTCCAGGCGCCGTTTCCAGACGGATTCCGTGTCCCCGACACGAGTTTCGAGGGCTTCCTCAAGGCGCTGGATGAACTAGGTGTAGCGCCCGATCGGGTTGCCGGCGTGATGACCGAGACCTACCAG
>JAUWWA010000059.1 GCA_030617125.1 Pirellulales bacterium
GCGTCCCAGTCGGCCTTTCCGGCGAACTTCTGCTCGGCGGTCCGGCCGTGGACGGTCACCGCCGCGCCGCCGGTGGCCTCGATCGCACGGGCTACGTCGATCGCGTTGATCGAGCGACAGTCCGCACCAAGCCGGATTTTTGCGGTCACCGGCGTCGGGGTACACGCTCGAGCCACTCGGGCGACAATCGCGCCGACACGATCGGGATACCGCAACAGGTACGAGCCGCTTTCCGCTTTTTCGGAAACGTCACGGACCGGGCAGCCGAAATTGATGTCGACCACGCTGACGTGGAACTCCTCGACCAATCGCCGGCCGACGGCGGCCAGTTTTCCCGGATCGTTGTCCCAAATCTGCACGGCCAGCGGCCGCGGCTCATCGGCGACACCCCAGAGTCGCTCAGGCAGTGGGTCGCCACGTCGGTCGATTTCGAGGAACGCCCGCGCGCGAAGCATCACGGTTGTCGCAAGCCCAACGCCGCCCAGCCGTCGCGTGATCTGCCGATAGGCGTGGTTCGTAAACCCTGCCATCGGCGCTTGCAGCACCGGAGGGTCGATCCATATCGTGCCGATGTATAGTGGTCGTAGCGATGCGCGACCCATGGTCATGAAGCCGCGACCGGTGGTCGCGCCCGAATTGCGATCACGACTGTTCCTTTGAGAATTGTTTTGGCGACATTATGCGTTTCATCGTTGTTTTCGGCGCGACGGACGGTCGCAGCTTCATGGTATAACCAGTGCGGCCATGAGTCGGCCGGCGGACACGTCGGCCGGCAACACCACTAGCGCGTATTCGGCGATTGCCCGATTGTAGTCGGTAAGCGTTTGCAGAAAGGCGAACGTCTCGTCGGTCTGCCGGCTGATGCCCGCCAGGATCCGCTCGAGCGAGCGGCTGTCGCCTTCGTAGCTTGCGGCTGCGGCGGTTCGGGCACGGTCGGCCTCGACCACTGCCGTGGCACGCCCACGCATGCTTTCGGCCAGAACGGGAATCGTCGCCGCCAGCCGCCGCAACGGCCACGACTCGACCAGCTTGCGGGGTTGCTCGCCGAGCTTCAGCAGGTACGGTCCCGAGTGCGGCGTCGTGTCGGGAATGGGCCACTGGGTATCCGACTCGCGGCCGATCCGTCGAGCCAACTCGAACTGGGCCTCGACCAGCGCAGCGTGCGCCTCGTGCACGGCTGCCGCGGTCGTCAACTTCGCCGAACGCAGCCGGAGCACACCGCGGCGGTCCTCCCGCGGAACCAGGGCAACCAGGTCGTCGACCAACTCGGCCTGGAAGAGGACCACGTGGTACTCCGCTGCCCGCTGCCGGGCCTGCCAATACGCCTCGATCATCCCAAACCGAGCCGCTGCCGGGCCGCTCCGCAAGCACGCTTCCAAGGTGATTGGCGAGCCGGTTTTCTCCGGCAGAGAGCGGTCCCAATGCAAAGCAAGCGCCAGTTGTTTGGCCCGGCTGCCGGGCGTGGCGTCGACCAATCCCGAGTACAATGCCGGCGCCGTCGCGCGCGGCGATGATCCCTTGGAAGGCGGCGGCAAGGTTTCGGAAACCGGTTGCGATGGCGAGGTATCCTCCACAACCGGTTTTTCAGTCTTCCTGGGAATCGGCTCCAACGGCGCCGGCTCGACCGGCACGAGAGGTCGCTTCGACAGTTCGGGCTTCGGCTGCACGGCTTCCTCCTCTGGCGCGAATGGTGCGGACTCGGTCAGCGGCTGCACCAATACAGGCCCGGTCTTGTGCGACGGCGCCGATGGCGCCCAGCCGGAATCCGACGATGACGGTTGTTTCTCAGATCCCTCCGGGATCTTGCGGGGCGTCGCCGGGGTTCCGGGCGTCTTCTCGGGCCGGACCGCCAGTGTCGGGACCGGCTCTTCGTGCCCGGCACGTTCGACTTCCGGTCGCCCGTTGAATGTGCCGATCCGCCTCGGAGCATCCTCCAAAACCAGGGGCCGGATCTCCGCCCGCTTCGACTGGATGAGCATCGCGACCACCTCTTGTGCGCTGGTCCCCGGCGAAACCACGGCTAAGGCGTAATCGGCGATGTCGCGGTTGTACAGGCAGACGCAGCGGATGAACGCCTGCTGCTGCCTAAGACACTGGCTCATGCAGGTCAGAACGGCCGACAGTTCGAGTTGACCTTGCCGCCGCGCGTCGAGAGTTGCCGCCAAGGCGTCTTGTGCCGCCAAGACCGCTGATGCCCGTCCATCGATCGCCCGGCAACGGATCGGCAGCGTGCGGTCGATCAACCTCGCCGCCGCGGGCGCGCGCCGCCGGGCAAACAGGTTGTCGAAATGCGTCACGTACGAGCCGACGTGCGGCCGATCGGCGGGCAATGGCAGTGGGGCGCTGGCCGGGAGCAGCGCTAACGCAGCCAAGTCGTGCTGGGCCACGACCGCCGCCACCTCCGCCTCTTGCAACACCGCCGCCGAAGACGCCTGCGCCGTCCGCAGCAACGCGGCCGGGTCCTCTTTCACGCCTTCAAACTCGGCTATCTGACGCAGTCGACGATCGTGCTCCAAACTAAAGTGATACATGGCCACCGCCTCGACGAGCCGCCAATAGGCGTGGGTCACTTCGAGTTGCCGCTTTCGATCGTTGCTGGCCGACACGGCCGTCAGCAGGGTTAACGGGCGGCCGGTCAACCGGTGTCCCGGCGGAAGGATCATCGCTTCGGCCACCATCTCCGGCGGCGTCAAGCGATAACGTCCAGGCTCCTCGGGTGCTTGGGACTCGGCTGTTTGAGGTTCGACGGCCGCCTTGGGAGCCGATTGCGACGGAACCGAATCGCCGGTCGCATCTGCCAACTGGCTAAACAAGAAACATCCGATGATCATTGTAGTAGAGTACATTGGCGCAATGTCCTAAGCGGTACAGGGTAGTATTTGCAAAGTGGCGCACAGTTAGACTATGACTTTCGCGAAGCAAAGTCAATCCCTGGGCGGCGTCACGGACTACCCGGGGCGCCGTTTAGCAAGATCCAACCGGAGGACGCGACCGATTCCACATCAACAGGCAGCAAACCACCGCTCGCCGCCTGTGTTGTGATCGCGACCGATGCTACGGCGACGGCCGATCGTCCTAGCGAGGTTTCCTTTTCGGCGTTGGTGCTTCCACGTCGTTCCGGTCTGAGTCGTGCCAGAGGGGCAGGCCTCTTTTGACACGCTCGGCAAGTACGCTAAGCTTCTCCTTCGTTCCAGGCATGGCGTCGGCGGGATCAAACAAGCCACAATCGACTTCCGGCGGCTCGAAATCCCACAAACCCATTTTGATTGCTTCCAATACGGATTTCGGCACAATAGCGCTCCTTCCCATTCTGTCCAGTGTGTTCGGGTCAGTCCACCCACAAAACTCCAGAAAAGCCGGCTGGCACTCCGCAGAAAAAAGCTGTGGAAAGCGATTTCAGTCGTCGACCCAACGTCGAAAATGCACGTATTTCGCTAATAAATACTTTTCTGCCAAAAATGTCAAGTAGACTTTGGCGACAGAGGCTAATTCCTCGTCGGTGGCCGTTTCAAGTCCCGCCCCTTGAGGGAATTAGCTTCGCCAGCTTGCCGCCGAGGCCAGCAAAGTGGGAATATTACATGCTATAAGTAGAATAGACTACGTTTTCCGGAGTGCGCATCTTCGAGCAGCTTTCGACGTCAAGACGCAGGCGGGGGCTTGATTTTCCTCCCACAATTCGATCAGTTGTTACGTCGTCGAGTATGCGGCAATCGCCTCGCGGTGTGATAGTCGCCGGGATAGAACGAAGGTAGAAACGGCATGGACTACGCGCACAGTTCCCGGAGTTCCAATACATTCCTATCGGCTGCCATAGCAATCGTCTTGGTAGCGTACATCCTGACAGCCTTGGCGGGATTACCCCAGAAGGCAACCGACAAGATTAGGCACGCGAGCCACGATCACCGTGAGGCCCAACCGCACGATGTGGGAACGTCCGAGGAACACAGCCCCGGCGAATATGCTCCCCACGTGGTCGATGCCGAGCATCCCGCGCTGTGGATGGTAATTCCGTTCGCGTTGCTTTTGGGTGCGATAGCCGTACTTCCACTGATTCCAGCAACGGAGCACTGGTGGGAGAGCAATCGCAATCGGTTTTTCGTGGCGGCCGTGCTGGGGGCCGTCACGTTGTTGTACTACCTGGTCCTTCACGAGCACCCGATCGAAGCGCACTGGCTTGGGTATGATACGGTGCACCCGTCGAAGACCGGCATCAACTGGCTGCTTGGCGGAACGGTCTTCGCCAATGCCGTTTTCAACGAATACATCCCTTTCATCATGCTGCTGTTCAGCCTGTACACGATCAGCGGCGGGATTCGGATTGAGGGTGATCTGCGCGCTCACCCGTTGACCAACTCGGCGTTCATCGCCACCGGTGGCTTGCTGGCCAGCTTTATCGGCACCACCGGCGCGGCGATGCTGCTGATCCGTCCTTTGCTAGAAACCAACAAGGAGCGCAAGCACGTCAAGCACACGGTGATCTTTTTCATTTTCGTGGTGTGCAATTGCGGCGGATGTTTGCTGCCGATCGGCGATCCGCCGTTGTTCCTGGGCTACCTGCGCGGGGTCCCCTTCCTTTGGACCTTCAAACTATGGCCGGCGTGGTTGTTCGTCAATGCATGTCTGATCGGCATCTACTACGCATGGGATCATTTCTGGTGCTACCCGCGCGAGAAACCGCTCGATATCGCAATAGACGAGACCCGAACCCGGGGGGTGAAGTTCTCGGGCGTATGGCCCAACGCGCTGCTGCTGGTCGGTGTGGTCCTTTCGGTTGCACTGTTCGATCCGAAGAAGACCCTGCCGGGAACTGACTGGCATCCATGGCTTTACCTGCGGGAGATTGCCCAGCTCGGGTTCGTGGCGCTGTCGCTGATCTGGGGTAGCCAAGCGGTCCGCCAGGCAAACCGCTTCAACTACCACGCCATCCTCGAGGTGGCCGCGCTGTTCTTCGGGATTTTCATCTGTATGCAGCCGCCGCTGCAGATCCTCGGCATCAGGGGACCGCAACTCGGGCTTTCGACGCCGATACACTTCTTCTGGCTCACCGGCAGCCTTTCCGCGGTGTTGGACAACGCCCCGACCTACGTGGTGTTCTTCGAGACCGCCAAGACTCTTGGCGGCACGAACCTGGTGGCCGGCGTTGCCGAATCGCTCCTGATCGCCGTCAGCCTTGGCGCGGTCTTCATGGGCGCGATGACGTACATCGGCAACGGCCCGAACTTTATGGTCAAGGCCATCGCCGAGAAATCAGGCATTCGCATGCCCAGCTTCTTCGGATACATGCTCTATAGTCTCGGCATCTTGGTGCCGCTGCTGATCGTTACGAGTTGGATATTCCTGTGATCACAATCGACATGGACAGGAGGAGAGGGCCATGATCAAACGAATCCTCGTTGGCCTGGCCGGAACGCCGCTCACGCCGGTGGCCGTTCGCCACGCCCTGGAACTGGCCGGGCGACACGACGCTCAAGTGACCGGCGTAACAGTGGTCGACGTGAAGCGACTGACGCACATTGGGGCGGCCCCCATCGGCGCCGGCGGCGTGGCCGAGGAACTCCGCGAGCATCGCATGCACGTCACTGAAGAGCATGTCGAGAAAGCCATTGCCGAGTTCGAATCGGCGTGCAAGGACGCTGACGTCAAGTACACGGTCGATCGCGAGATGGGGGACGAATTCGCGTTGATGACCTCGCTGGCCCGATACCACGACCTGATGATCTTCGGCATGCGAAGCATTTTCGACTGTGGCCTGGGCGTCGATCCCCCCAATGCACTCGGCCGGTTGATCGGCCAAGGGGTCCGGCCGATCGTGGCGGTCGGCGGCCAGTTTCGGCCGGTTCGACGGGTGCTGATGGCGTACAGCGGGTCGCTCGAATCGGCCAAGACAATCAAACAATTCATCCAGTCGCGAGTGTGGCCGGACTTGTCGCTTAGGATTGTCACCTGCCACGGCGACCGGGACGAGGCACGCCGCCGGCTGACCGAGATGGCCGAATACTGCGGCGCGCACGGATTCGACCCGGAAACGGAACATCTTGCCGAATCGCCCAAGCACGAGATCCTCGCCCACGCCGCCGAATGGGACGCCGACATGATCGTGTTGGGGAACAGTGTGCGTAGCTACCTGATGCGGAAGATCTTTGGTGAGACGGCACTGCACGTGATCCAACACGCCGATCGGCTGCTCTTCCTATCGCAGTAGGTCACCTCCCCTTTTGCGGTTTCCCGTGATGAGTTAGCATAAGGCAGTTTCATCACGCTGCAAGCGCGGCCATCCAAGGGAGCATGGAAACGTGCAGTTCAAGAGTATCACTACCGAGGGGCAGTTGCGGCAGTACTGTCGAGAACTCGTCGAGTGTCAGTCGATCGCCTTCGATACTGAATTTGTCTCAGAGTACACGTACCGGCCCCTACTGTGCCTGATCCAGGTGGCCGCCGACGGCGAGTTGGCGGTGATCGACGCTATGGCCGTGGACGATCTGACGCCCTTCTGGGAAGCCATTGCCGCGGAAGGGCACGAAACGATCGTCCATGCCGGACGCGTCGAGATCGAGTTCTGCCTGGAGGCGATCGGGCGCTGCCCGAGCAGGCTCTTCGACGTGCAACTGGCTGCCGGGTTCGCCGGCCTCGAATATCCGGCGGCCTATTCCACGTTGATCGAGAAGCTGCTGGGCGAGAAGTTGCAGAAGTACGAAACGCGAACGGACTGGCGCCGCCGACCACTTTCACAGCGGCAAATCCACTACGCTTTAGACGATGTCCGCTATCTGCACGCGATTCACGACGTGGTGTACGCGAGACTCGTACCATCCGGCCGGCTGAAGTGGTTCAACGAGGAGACGGCCGCACGCGAATGCGAGATCGAGCGCGCCCGGTCGCGTGATCGATGGCAGCGGGTATCCGGCATTACCGGTTTGAGTGGCAAGACGCTGGCGATCGTCCGCGAACTGTTCCATTGGCGCGAAGCCGAAGCGAAGCGTCGCGACAAGCCGGTCCGACGCGTATTGCGCGACGACCTGATTGTCGAGCTGGCCCGGCGCGGTACCGCCGACGTGAAGCGGATCCGCGCGGTCCGCGGGCTGGAGCGCGGCGATCTACGGCGCCGGCTCGACGATATCGCCGCCTGCATCCAACGAGCACTCGACCTGCCGGAGACGGAGTATCCCACGGTCGTCCGCCGTGCTCGTTCGGAGAAGCTTTCCGTGCTGGCACAGTTCCTTTTCACGGCGTTGGGCAGCAAGTGTCGGCAGTCTCAACTTGCCCCGAGCCTCGTCGGCGGCCCCAACGATATCCGCGAACTGCTCGCCTACCGCACGGCGCGCCATGACGCCGGAGACCGCACTCCCAAGCTGGCCGAGGGCTGGCGAGCAGAGTTCGTCGGCCGGTCGTTCGACGAATTGTTGGCCGGCAAGATGGCGATCCGCATCGCCGACCCGGCCTCCGACTGCCCGCTGGTTTTTGAGGCGTGGGGGACGAAAGAGGAATGCGAAGGAGAAACACGATGACAACGAGTGGGCGAGCTTGGCGCCAAGCCTCGCACAGATCGTGCTGGTGAGCAATCCGCCACCGATCCCGAGCAACCCCGCCCACAATCCGGCGACGGCCCCCAGGGCGAGATACAACCGAATGGTCATAGCTATTTGTTTGGACGCGGCGGCTCGGGTAGTTCGTCCGGCGCGGCATGGCCGGCATGAATCACGCCCCGCGAACGACCGGGCGATTCGTCCTGCTCGGTTGTTTGAAGCTCTTGGCGGCGAGCGGGCTTCGACGGTTCGGCATGCTCGGCGAGCAACTCCTTCGGCTCGGTAAAAAAGGCCTGCTGGGTAACCGAGATTTCACTCGGCTTGGCCTGCTCCTTCTTCTTGCGAGGCTGGAGCAGTGGGATTCTGATTTTTTTGCCGGCGAAGTTCGTGCCGTCGTAGATGCTACCACGTTGGAACGGCCCGGCGCCCAAGACCCAAATGTCTTTGGCGGTGCTTTCAATCGGCACCACGCCCGATTGCCACACAGGGCGACCCGTCCGGCGATTGTAGGCGAACACGGCGATCTTCGCCACCGCCCGCTGCTCGGTCTTTGTGGCCAAGGGCAACTCGGGGATACTCGAGGGGACGCCAGGCACGGGTATCACTTGCGGGACATTCGTGGCCGGCACGCCGAACAGCAATTCGCGGCGGTCCGTCCCAACCACGCCGGTGCGGACCTCGACGATGTAGTCCGCTTCATCGCGCTTATCCATCAAGATACAGCCGCCGGCCAGCATGTGCTGTCGCAACGAACTGATCAGATAGTTGGCGTCGAGTGCTGTCTTGATGTAGGTCGAATCGAGAAAGACCCTTTTGCCGGCGACGGCGCGGAAGTCGA
>JAUWWA010000414.1 GCA_030617125.1 Pirellulales bacterium
CCGGTCACCGTCACACGGTTCCTGATGATCGAGACGATCGAGGAGCGGATCGACCGGATTCTCCGAGAAAAACGGGAGTTGTTCGACACCGTCTTCTCCGGCGCCGAGGCCCATCGCAAGCTCTCGCTCACGCAGGAAGAGCTTTTCGGGCTGTTCCAACTGAGGTGCCCCGGCGGCCCAATCGACGTGGCGGCATGACCATCGGTGTCGTGCATCAGCATCGCCGCCTCACCCAACCATTCGCGGACGTGACGTTCCCATCAGTGCCGTGCCGTCTTGCCACGTCTTGCCCGCTTCAGTGCTCGATCTATCTTCTCGATGGTCGCAACTGAGGCAGTATGTCGACCGGTTTCGATACGGGAAAGCGTTTCCGGACGGATGCCGGCCCGCTTGGCCAATTCGCGCTGTGTCAGGCCCACCACAACGCGATCACGGATGATTCCCCTCGCGATGGTTGCACGGGCATATTGCACGGCCGGGTAGTTTCCTTCGGCGTCCGGTCGCGGCAGCGAAGGCAAATCTGCTGCCTTGGCCAACGCCGCGAGGCGCTCATATTCCTCACGCTCCATGATCACGTAGGCCTTGCCGTCCAAATGAAGCGTTTTTGTACTCATTGAATCAATCCTCGTAGAATCGATCTCGATGGCCGATCTTCTCGACTTTGATCGTGTCGCCTTTTACACGGAACTGCACGCGGTAGTCGCCAGTGCGGATGCGGTAGCTCCCGGCCAGCTTGCCCCGCAACGGCTTTGCCCCACTGATGGTCGGCCACTTCTCCAATCGCTCGAAAAGGCCGGTAAGTCTCGCCTGGATGAGTCGTGGAAGCCGCTCGAACTGCTTCGCCGCCACCGGCGTAATGACTACTTCCACCATTTCACTATCTTAGCACGCATTGACATTCGTGTCAATGCACTTTTCTTTGCATGACAAGAGCAACGTTGCACCAAAGATGCTATCAGCAACGCCAATTCGAGGCGTTTTCGGTTATGGGGCGCAACCCGCGGGACTTGGAGAGTCCGAATTCTGACTCTATCATGGCATTTATGACAACCGCGCACGACTTCGACATCATCGTTATCGGGGCCGGGCATGCCGGCACGGAAGCCGCGTTGGCGGCCGCGAGGATGGGTGCAACGACCGCGCTGCTGACCACCAACCTCGACACGATTGCGCAGATGAGCTGCAACCCGGCCATCGGCGGCGTGGCCAAGGGCCAGATCGTCCGCGAGATCGACGCGCTCGGCGGGGCCATGGCCCGGGTTATCGATGCCACCGGCATCCAGTTCCGGATGCTCAACCGCCGCAAGGGGCCCGCCATGCACGGGCCGAGGGCACAGGCCGACAAAGCCGCCTATCAGCGGGAAGTCAAACGCATCGTCGAAGAACAGCCGGGGCTTGCAGTCCGCCAGGAAACCGTCGAGGAACTGCTCACTGAGCACTCCGGCGGCCGGCCGCGCGTCGCCGGGGTCCGGGTGGTCGGCGACGCCGTGTATCGTGCCCGGGCAGTCGTGCTCTGCGCCGGCACGTTCATGCAGGGGGTGCTCCACGTGGGCGAGGCGACTTCTCCCGGAGGAAGAATGGGCGAGCCAACCACCTCCGCCTTGAGCCGATCGCTCGAGCGATTGGGATTCCACTTGGCCCGATTCAAGACCGGCACGCCGACACGCCTCAACGGTCGGACGATCGATTACGAGAAGATCGAAATCCAGCCCGGCGACGACGAACCCCTGCCGTTCTCGTTCCTGACCGAGCGAATCGACTGTGAACAGCTCCCTTGCTGGATCACCTACACGACGCCGGCGGTTCACGAGTTGATTCGGGCGAACCTGCACCGCGCGCCGATGTACACCGGGCAGATTCAATCGACCGGGCCGCGGTACTGCCCCTCGATCGAAACGAAGATCGTCCGCTTCGCCGAAAAGGACCGGCACCAGTTGTTCCTCGAGCCGGAGGGCCGCCGCACGCTCGAAGTTTACGTCAATGGCCTGGCGACCAGCCTGCCGCGCGACGTGCAAGAGGCCATGCTGCGGCACATCCCCGGGCTGGAGCGTGCCGAAATCCTCCGCTACGGCTATGCTATCGAGTACGACTACCTTCCGCCCGAGCAACTGAGGCCCTCGCTGGAAACCAAGCTCGTCGCCGGACTGTTCCTCGCCGGCCAGGTCAACGGAACGACCGGTTACGAAGAGGCCGCCGCCCAGGGGCTCGTCGCCGGAGCGAACGCGGCACTGGCGCTTCAGGGCAAGGAGCCGCTGGTGCTCGGCCGCGACGAGGCCTACGTCGGCGTGATGATCGACGACCTGGTTACCCGCGGCGTCGACGAGCCCTATCGAATGTTCACCAGCCGGGCGGAGTATCGGTTGCTGTTGCGTCACGACAACGCCGATCGCCGGTTGACGCCGATCGGACATCGCGTGGGGCTCGTCGGCGAGGACCGCTGGGGCAAGCTGCAGGCGAAACAGGCCGAGATCGCCCGGGTCGCCGAACTCCTTGAAAGAACCCGTTGCGGAGAGATCCCGTTGTCGAAGATGCTTCGCCGGCCAGAGGTTACGTGGCAGGACATCGTGGGGCAGTTGCCGCCGTTGGGCGAAGTGGCCCGAGAAGTCGCCGAGCAGGTTGCCCGTGACGGGAGGTACGCCGGCTACGTCGCCCGTCAGCAGATCGACATCGTGCGTCAGCGCCGGCTGGCCGCACGTCGGATCCCCGAAGGTCTTGACTTCCACTCGGTCGACCACTTGCGAGCGGAGGCTCGGGAAAAGCTGGCGCGGGTTTGCCCGATCGACCTGGCGCAAGCGGCCCGCATCAGCGGCATCACAGCGGCGGACGTGGCCGTGCTGATGGTCCACTTGGAAGGATCTAGGGATTAAG
>JAUWWA010000403.1 GCA_030617125.1 Pirellulales bacterium
CGCCGAGCCCGAGGAAGTGGTCGAGGGGAAGGCATCGGCCAGCCATGAACTGCTTCAGGGCAGGATGGCTCCGCCTCTCGACACGTCGCAAGAACGTCGCGACGCGCTGGCGGCCGAATACCGGCGCGATGCGCTCCTGAAACGGTGGCCGGAATTGAAGTTGGGGCTGTTCGACGGCAAATCGCCACGCGAAGCCGCCAGGCAGGAAGACCGCCGTGTGGATCTACTGGCCGCAGTCGTGGTGCTTCAGGCCTGGTGCGAAGACGTGTCGAACGGTTTCGATTTCAACGAGTTGCGTGCCGAACTCGGCCTGCCGGTGCTCGAACCGATCGAGCCGGAGCCCGAAACACTCCGCACGTTGCCGCTGGTGCGGTTGTCGCGGGTGATGGTCGAGAGGCTTTCCGACGAGGACTTGATCTTGTGTTATCACCGTGCGGCGGTGTTCGAGGCCACCGATGCCTTGCGGAAGTTCGCCCGGGCCGTCGTCGACCGGCCGAGCCTGGCCGGCCGGGAGGACCAGCTTCGGGCGTACAGTGTTCTCGCCGGGCTGGAGGAGAATCCCGATCGGGCGCTAGACTACATCCAACAGGGCCGCGCGGCGGCCCGTGCGGCCGGCCAATCGCCTGTCCCGTTCCTCCTGAGCGAATTGGCGTACCGCTTCGCCCGAGGCGAGGTCGACGACGTCAACCGGCTGATTCGCCAGATCCAAACCCGGCACATCGAAGAGCCCGGCGTGGCCGAGGCGCTAACGCGTTTTCTGATACGCGTCGGCGTGCTTCGGCCCGATGGCACACCGGCCGAAGTGCCGCCGCCAGGCCCCGAGGCGGCCGCCATCGGCGAGGCGGCCGAAGAGCCCGGCAAACTCTGGACCCCCGACAGCGAACCGTCCGGCGGCGGCGGGAAGATTTGGACGCCCGACTGACCGGCGGCGTGTCCGCTCGACGTGCGTGAAAGACCGCATGAATGCGATCACTACAAACGGCCCGTGACGGGTTGGCCGATATGGTTACCGCCCATCGGCCGAATTCCGTACAAAGACCGTGCCCAACTCGTCGCGATACACGTTTTTCCAATGCGGTGATCGCTCCAGCACGTCCGGCAGGTGGTTGCCAAGCCGGCGGTTCCAGATCACCAACTCCACATCGTAGCGGTCCAGCACTGCCTCCCAGTCTCGTGCCGCGGCGCCCACGCGGACGTAGTCGTTCCAGACCTCGTCGGGAAAGAAATCGACTCGCCCGTCCACGAACACCTTGACCTTGGGGTCGAGGTGCCAAGTCAGGTATCCGCCCCATTCCATCGGGTTGAAGGCCCGGCCCTGGTAGCTGCCGGCCTGCAAGAATTCGACGACGGCTCGCGGCTCATCATGGGCGTGTGCGTGTCGCTTTCCCGGCGGAAGCAGCGGGTTGTAGGCACGCGTCCACGGCGTGGACATTGCAATCAGGACAACCAGCAGCGACAGTATGACGAAGCTCAGCACCGAGCGTTTTTCCGGGCGCGCTCGCCATCGCGCCGCCACCGCCGCCACTTGCGGCGCCACGACCGGCGGCATCACCAGCGCCCACCAGATCACCATCCGTTGCGCCCGACCGGCCAAGACGGCAAACGCCAGGATCAGCAGCACCTCGATAGCATCGAGTCGCTTGCGGCCCGAGAGCAGGAGGACCACCACGCCAACGACCGACAACGCGAACGCCCCGCCGGCGTAGGTCCCCAGCGCCGTCGGCAGCCATTCCTCGATGTGTCGCTGTGAGGCCTTGGACGCAACGCCAAGCACGTAGTCCATGGTCTTGTGCGGATGCGGATTGCAGAACATCGCGCCAGCCGCGACCAGCACGCAGGCGAAGTAGCATCGCAACGCCTCGTCGGCGAGCATCGCGCGCAGGCGGCCTTCGCGCCACGTCCGCCAGGCGGTGGCGGTGAAGAACACGCCGGGTAGCACGACTCCCAGCGGGAACGCGCCGTGCATGTTCGTCCAGACCAGTTCCACCACCGCGACGGCGGCAATGGTCCCCCATCGCGTCGGCCATCGCCACAACACGGCCAACTCGACGGCGAACAGCACAACGGAAAACGCCTGGGCGCGGACACCGAAATTGGATGCACCCAGAAGTAGCACGACGACGGCCAATCCCGCCGCGACGCGCGCATCGCATGAGCGGTGGTAGATCAGCCAGGTAATCACCGCCACGGCCGCCGCGTAGCACAGCCCGGCGGTGAACTGCGCCATCGGGAAGCCGCCCGTGCGGAACAGGCCGAACATCGCCAATTCGGCCGCCCAGGTCTGGTTGATGATTTCCCGCCCGACGATCGTGCAGGTGAAGGCATCGCGGCCGGCGAGCGCGCCGGTCCGCCACATTAGCCGCCCGCTGCTGATGCGATGCCAGAAGTCGACGGGGAAATCGACCGCAGTCCACACATACACCAGGGCAAGCGCGGCGGGCAACGCGAGCCAGACGGCACCGAGCGTGATTCGCGGCATTTTCATGACGTATGTACTAAACTATACGTCATCGCGCCGAACACCTTCTCGGTTTCAGCCCGTCGCCTCGGGTTTGCCTACGGAATCCTTTTTGCTCTTCTACGGCAGTTCGACGGGGTACCCGTCGGCCTTGTCCCCCAACAGGTTGAAGAGTCTATAGTCAATGCCCTCTTTGATAAAGTGCACGCTGCCGTCGCCCATGCAGAAGTTTGCCCCGCCCTTGTGCATGCTCTTGAAACCGCACGTCTGCGTGGGGTACGGGTAGGGGGTTCCGCTGGAATCATCTTCCAGCATCACGTAAGCCCCGGACCACTGGGAGGCCTGCGGATCCAACGGAATCTGCGTCGTACTCACCGGACGGTTGGTCCCGAAGGCCAGGAACAGGTGGCAGTGTCCCGGCAGCGATTCCCCGACCATGAAGGTGTGGGCCAGCCCGTCGCTGACTTTCC
>JAUWWA010000111.1 GCA_030617125.1 Pirellulales bacterium
GCCGCCATAGCTGCTCGACGCCGAGATGACCTCAAAGGATTCCTTGTAAGGTTCCCGGACGGCAACACAGGTAACGGGAAAGCCGTTGCCGAAACCCTTGCCGATGGAAACCACGTCCGGCACGACGCCCCAGTGCTCCGTGCAGAGCCACTTGCCGGTCCGGCCCCAACTGGTAAGCACCTCGTCGGTCATCAGCAGGATGCCCTTGTCGTCGCAAAACTTGCGCAGCTTGGGGAAAAAGTCGTCCGGCGGCATGACCGAACCGCCCCAACCCTGGATCGGCTCCAGCACAAAGCCCGCAACGTTGTGCACGGTGGCCTTGTCGAGGTACTCGTCGAAGAACGCGATGTACTTGTCCGTGTCGACCGAGCCATCCTCTTTCGTCCACATCGGGCGATAGCAATCGGGCCGGGGGACCATGTGCATCCCCGGCGCGCGGACGGGGCCATAAACGAACGAGCGAATATGGCCCAGCGAAACTCCGCCGTAGGTCTTGCCGTGATAATCGTAGAAGCAGGAGATCATCTCGTGTTTGCCCGTGGCCGCCCGAAGCACGCGCTGACCGGCTTCCACGGCCGTTGTGCCCGAATCGTAGAACTGAACACCGCGGAGCTCGCCCGGCAGGACCTCGGCCAGCTTTTCCACCAACCGGGTCTTGATCTCGGTCGTAAAATCGTGACAGTTCATCAGCAAGGCGGCGTATTGCTGGACGGCCTCGGTCACCTTCGGATGGCAATGGCCAAGCGTGGTCACGTGGATGCCGGAAGAAAAGTCAATGTACCGGTTCCCATCGGCGTCGACCATTTCGCAGCCCTTGCCGGACTCGAACACCACCGGAAAGAGCTTGACCTGGCCGCTGAGACCTTTGAAGTACTTCGTGCACCGGGCGTGCAGTTGCTGCGATCTTGGGCCCGGCGGGGTAACCTTGATGTCTGGGACACTGTTCAGATCGACGTGCGCCCAATAGTCGGTTCCCTTTGCCAAAACTGCCTGCGCCATGCTTCTTTCTCCTATCGTCGGTCTCGTTTCTTGGATGTAAACGATGTACATGCGGCCTGTTGCATCCGCCATGAATCTAACATATCATGACAGTCAATCAACCCCCCGCTTTCGAGAGAATGCTGGCAAGGTCGACTTCAGTTCTGTACCATACCTGTGCATCACGCCACCCCTGCAAGGGGTGTCCACAATGAGCAATCTCGTTGTCGATCATGCCGCCATCGTCCTGCCGGATTGCACGCAGCACGATCGCGCCGTCGTTCTGAGGGATGGCAAGATCGCTGGCGTGTGCCGCAGCGAGGAACTGAAGGGCGTCGACGCCGAGCAGGTCGTTGACGCCGAGGGCGGTTATCTGCTGCCCGGGCTGATCGACCTGCACTTCCACGGGACCCACGAGTTCCTGGTGGACAATGGTCCGGCCGACCTGGCCGAGCTTTGCAAGGTGTTGCCCCGTTATGGAGTCACCGCATTCCTGCCGACGGTCTGCCCGGCGCCCAAGGGGGAAGACGCACGGCGCCTTGCTTTGCTTTCCAAGGTGCGCGTGGAAGGAGCGGCCATACTGGGTTTCCATCTGGAGGGGCCGTTTCTTACACTAACCGGAGCGCTGCCGCCTGAATCCCTTGGCCAGGCCGATCCCGAACGTGTCGAGGCGCTGATCGAGGCCGCCAAGCCGTACGTGGCCATCTTCAGCATCGCACCCGATTTTGAGGGCATCGAGGACCTGCTGCCTCTGATGACCGCCGGCGGCAATCCGGCATTCATCACGCACACCAAGGCCGACGTGGCGCAGACGCAGGCGGCGATCGAGGCCGGCGCCCGTCACGCGACACATTTCTACGCCGTCTTCTACGCTCCGGAAGAAACCGATCAGGGGGTCCGGCCGTGCGGCGCCGTCGAGGCGATCTTGGCGGATCGGCGCGTAACCGTGGATTTCATCCTTGACGGCGAACATACCGATTCGGTTGCGGTCAAGATGGCCCTTCAGTGCAAGGGGCCGGACGGCGTGTGCCTGATTACCGACGCCAATATCGGCGCCGGGTTGCCGCCCGGCCGATACCGGTTTGGCAGGGAAGAAGTGGAGTTCGCCTATCCGGGCGGGCCGGCCCGGCTTACCGAAAAGGCCCGTTTACCGGGCGTGCTGGCCGGCAGCGGTCTGACGATGGACCGCGCGCTGAGAAACGCCGTCGGGCTGCTCGAGGTGGACCTGCCGCAGGCGGTTCGTATGACAAGCGCCAACGCGGCCAAGGTCTTGGGACTCGACGACACCAAGGGAAAGATAGCCGAAGGGTTTGATGCAGATCTGGTGTTGCTCGACAAGGACTTGCAGGTGCAACAGACCTGGGTCGGCGGCAACTGCGTTTTCTCAAGATAGGTCAAAGTTGAGTCTCGCCATAAGAGGAACAGGGACCATGACACAGTTTGAATACTCGCCTTCAACGTGGGTGCCCTTTCGCGACAAGGAAGTGTTGGAGCGAGTCAGGAGCATCAAACGAAACGACATCGCCAAACACGCCAACCCGGACTTCAAGATTCGGGTCGTTCCGGACGCCGAGATCGAGTGGAAGTTCGTCACCGACGTCTTCTTCCGGATCAAGCAGGCCGCCGACCAACGCAAGCGGCTGGTGATGATCCTGCCGCAACCCTGGCCCATGTACCGACGAGTCGCCGAGTTGATCAACCGGTGCCGGGTCGACTGCCGCAACCTCTACACGTTCAACATGGATGAATACGCCAACGAGGACGGCCGCATCGCGCCGGAAGATTGGCCGTACGGATTTACCCATGCCCTGAAGAAATACTTCTACAGTCGGATCGACCAAACACTCAGGCCGCCGGAGCATCAGATGGTCGGACTGACCAGTGAGAACCTCAAGGATTATGGCCGGATGATTGCCGACCTTGGCGGAGCGGACATCTGCTACAGCGGCCCGGGATGGACGGGCCACCTCGCCTTCATCGAGCCCGATGCACCCGAGGTCCCCAAGGACCTGGAAGCATTCAAACAAATGGGCCCCCGCATCGTCACGCTCAGCCCCTTCACCATCGCCCAGAACTCGCTGCACGGCAGCTTCGGCTCCAGTGGCGATATTGCGGCGGTTCCCCCCAAGGCGGCCACCATTGGCCCGGCCCAAGTCATCGCCGCCAAGCACAGGATCGACTTCCACTCCATCGGCGTTCACGGCACGGCCACCTCGTGGCAACGTCTGATTTCGCGCCTGGTGCTCCATGGGCCGGTCACCCCGCTCGTGCCCGAGTCGATTCTGCAAACGCTCCGAACCGACGTCTGGGTCTCGGAAACCATCGCGCAGGACATCGAGCCGGACTGGGATAAAGGGTATTAGCCATGAAGCGGACTTTTGCCGCCGGCGCTGCAACCGCCGAAATCACACCGCAAGATTCGCAGTTCCTGTACGGATACCCGCACGTCGAGCGCTTCAGCACGGGCGTGCACGACGCGCTGCTCAGCTCAGCCCTCCATCTATCCGACGGTCAAACGGAGGTCTTGTTCATTGCCAACGACGTCATTTACATCCCCAAGGCCGTCGTACGGAACGTACGCCGACGGATCGCCGGCGCAACCTCCGTTCCGGCCGATCATATCATGGTCGCGGCCACGCACACGCACTCCGGGCCGATGACGGTAGATTGTCTCATCAGTGAAGCCGACCCGGTCGTGCCAGAGACCGATCCGGACTACGTGCGGTTTATGGAAGAGCGGATCGTCGCAGCGGGCATTCGGGCGCACCAGTCGGCCCGGCCCGCCGAGGTCGGCCTGGCGGTGGCGGACGGTTCGGGCGTCGGGACCAACCGCCGCGATCCGTCCGGGCCTGCCGATCCGAATGTGCCCGTGTTGGCCGTGCGAAGTGCCGATAACCAATCGCCCATCGCGCTGATGCTCGTCTGCAGCATGCACCCGACCGTCTTGCACGAGGATTCAACGCTCGTAAGCGGCGACTTTCCCGCCATGGCCCGTCAATATCTTCAGCAGACAGTGCTCGGGCCGCATTGCCCCATCCTCCACCATACGGGCCCGTGTGGCAATCAAAGCCCACGCCACAGGACCAAGGCCAACACCTTCGCCGAAGCCCAGCGGCTCGGGCGCACGTTGGGCCGGGCCGTTGAGGCAGTGCTTCCCGGAATCCAATTCGACGACACCTTCTCCCTGGACTCTCGGCAGGCGTCGGTGGAACTCGCGTTGCGGACGTTTCCCTCGGTTGCCCAAGCCGAAGCCGGCCTGGCCCAAGCCCGAGACCGCCTCGCGCAACTGCGCGCCGACCGGGCTCAGCGGCCGGTGATCCGCACGGCGCAGTGCGACTGGTTCGGAGCCGAGGAGACGCTCGCCCTGGCCCGCGCGGCCGCTTCAGGCCGGTTGCCGTCCTTTGTCGAAGCGTGCATGCCGGCGGAAATCCAGTTGATTCGCATCGGCCCGTGGTCGTTGGTGGCCTGGCCCGGCGAGATCTTTGTCGAGTTCGCCCTTCAAATCAAGTCCCGCCATCCAAACACATTTATCATCAGCCTGGCCAACGGCGAGTTGCAGGGTTACCTGGTGACCAAGGCGGCCGTTGCCGAAGGGGGATATGAGGCCTCGAACGCCATTTTCGCAAGCCCCGAGTCGGGTGAGAAACTCGTTCTTAAGACGCTGGAGTTGTTAAGCTCCTGACGTGCCGTCTTTGCCAGTAACTCCATCCGGCGATTCTGCCAGCCGACAATACGCGAGTCGATCCACGTGGCCGCTTGAGGAACGCTCACGAGCAAGCTTCCAATGCATCGCGAATCGGTCCATTTCGCCGTCACGCATAGGGCCTTGGGCACAAGCATCGTCCGGGGGAACAGCACCATCGCCTTCGCAATGGCCATGTGTTCGCCCTCGGCCACCGTGTATCTCGGTAACACTAGGCCGGCGCTGGGCCTCATGGCAGAAGGCGCATGTCCTTGACAGCAAACGGGAACGGGATTATTGCTAGGGACAAGGGACGTGCAGACACCGTGAACCCTTCGGAGTGCCGGCGGCAATGAAGCCTTTGGACTGGACAGTGATCGCGATCTACGCCGCCGGCATGCTGGCGGTGGGGTGGTACTACGCGCGCCGCACGGCCACCACGGACGACTACCTGCTGGGCGGCCGCAATATGTCGCCGTGGAAGGTGGGCCTATCGCTGTTCGCCACGCTCGTCAGCACGCTCACTTACCTGGCGTTGCCGGGCGAGATGATCAAGTTCGGACCCATGGTACTGTGCCAACTGATCGCTCTGCCGTTTGTCGCGGCCGTCGTCGGCTGGCTGTTGATCCCGTTCATCATGCGGCTGCAGGTCACCAGTGCGTATGAGATTCTGGAAATGCGTCTCGGGCTGAGCGTCCGTATTCTGGGAGCGTGCTTTTTCCTGACGCTGCGGCTTTTCTGGATGTCGCTGGTCATTTTCGCCACGGCCGACATCGTGCTGGTTCCCATCCTGGGGTTGAGCCCATCGGCCGTGCCGTGGATCTGCGTAGTGTTGGGGATGGTGACCGTGGTGTACACGTCGATGGGCGGCCTGCGTGCGGTGGTGATCACCGACGTGCTGCAAACCCTGATTCTCTCGGCGGCGCCGCGCTGACGCTGAGTCTGATTACGGTGAAGCTGGGCGGGGTGGGCGCGTGGTGGCCCGACGCGTGGCCGTCGCACTGGCAGCGGCCCGTCTTCTGGTTCGACCCCGACGTGCGGTTCACGTTCGTCGGAGGATTCCTTGCGGCGTTCACCTGGTGGGTGTGCACCGCCGGTTCGGACCAGATGGCGATCCAGCGCTACCTGGCCACGCGCGACGTCCGGGCGGCCCGACGGATGTTCAATACGTCGCTTGCGGCCAACGCGCTCCTGTGGCCGTTCCTGGCTGTCGTTGGCATGGCGCTATTAGCCTATTTCCGCACCCGTCCCGATATGCTGCCCGACGGGCAAACGGGGCTGGACAGTGCGGATAAGTTGTTGCCGATCTTCATCGTTCGGGACCTTCCGGTGGGAATCACCGGGTTGGTCATCGCCGGTCTGCTCGCCGCGGCCATGTCGAGCCTCTCTTCCGGCCTCAATTCCGCCTGCTCCGTGGTCACCACCGATTTCATCGACCGCTTCCGAAAACGCAAGGAGGCCGAAACCAGCCATCGTTGACGGCGCCGTGGCCGCAAGTGTGGGACAGGGAAGTGGGATCAGTGGAATGCCCTGCTTAGCGCATTCCATGACAGCCAGCGCCTCGCTTTCGCTGAGGCGCATCGGACTCGTCGAAGAAACGTAACACATCACAAGCGGCTCTTGGTGCAACGCTTCCTTACTGCCGCGAATAATCGTGGCGATTTCAGCGACGGCGGCCACTTCGTCCGGCCCGCTGGCAGTGATATCGGTGGGCTTGGTCGAGTTGCGAAGCGCATTGACAAACCGCAGTACGTTCTTGATCTCCACGCCAATCTCGGCCGACCAACTCAAATCCTCCAGAAGGA
>JAUWWA010000079.1 GCA_030617125.1 Pirellulales bacterium
GCTGGCAGGGGCTCGACATCGGCCCGAAAACGGCCCGGCTCTATGCCGACGTGGTGGGGACCGCCAAGACCGTCGTGTGGAACGGCCCGATGGGCGTGTTCGAGATGCCGCCGTTCGACGAGGGCACGAAGGCGGTCGCCCGGGCGCTCGCCAAAGGCAAAAGCACCAGCATCATCGGCGGCGGCGACAGCGCCGCGGCCATCGCGCAGCTCGGCTTCGCCGACGCTGTCTCGCACGTGAGCACCGGCGGTGGGGCCAGCCTGGCCATGCTCGAAGGCAAGAGATTCGCCGCCGTGGAGCTGCTGGATGACGAGTAGTTCTACAGCAAGACTTTCAGGTGTAGGGTGAGTGCAATCACCCATCCTACGAAACTCGCCGAAGCCAAACCAAACAGCGTCGCAAGAGCCCCACTGGCAGTTATTATCCCCGAAAACTCCCGGCTTTGCCGGAGGTGACTTACTTTTTCGGCGGCGTGGCGGTATGGCGTTTGTACCCAGGCAGGGCGGCGATGCGCCGGCGGATCGCCGCTTGGCGGCGCCGGAAGCGCTCGTCGTCGACCGAGCCGTAGGCGGCGACGAAGTCGTCCCAAGCGAGGCCTTCGTCGAGATCGCGCACCTGGGGCATGAAGTCCGCGACGGCGAAGGAACTCGCGAGCGTGTTCAGCGGCAGCCGCCCGGCGCGGGTTTCCACGGCGAACATGACGCCGGCCATGTCGGCTGCCAGGTCGGCGAAGCTGAACCCGCTGCCGCCTTGGGCGTCGCTGAGTTCCTTCACCAGTCCGACCGACTCGGCGGCCTGCGGTCCCAGCACGATTGTAAGGGCGGCGCTGACGGCGAAGTGCCTGGCGAGGTCGCGGCGTCCGCGCAAGGTCGGCTTGCCCAATGCCTTAAGCCGTGCGGTCCGCTCATCGTCGGACTCCACGCGGCGGTAGAGGTTGCCCGTGAGCGGGTTCGCACGGAGCAAGTTCGAGTCGTCCAGCGCGATGCCCAGCCCCAGCAGAAACGCCTTGGCGGCCGATTCGCGCGGGAGTTTGTTCGCCGCGGCGGCGGCACGGCGGATGTACAACGCGCTGAGGTCATCGCCGGAGACAGGGTCCGACGAACCGCGGTTGTGCCGCGCGGCGTCGGCAATCGCACGGAGCACCGACCGCGTCCCCTCGACGAGCGGCTTGCCGCCACCGTCCAGCTTGCGACCTACCGGCGGCCCATAACTCAGCATGGCAAGGTACTGCCTGGCGGCTGGGTCGTCGGGCATTGAACGCACCAGCGCGGTGTAGATGCTGCGCAGGGTGACCTTCGTTTCGGGCGAGAGCCGGAAGAAATGCCGCACCTGCCGCGATTGCACCTCCTCGCAGACCAGGCACATGGCCAGCGCGTTGACCGGATCGAAGCCGATGCGAAACGCTCGGGCGTGCGAACGGTGATCGCCCAGCACCGGCCGCATGACCGACGTGGGTTCCGGGCTGTGGGCCGCACCGAAGAAATGCCCCAGTTCATGCACCAGCACCTCGAGCCGCTCCGACGCGGTGACGTGCTGCGACCACTCGCGGATGAGGATGTGCGAGTGGAGCGCGCCGCGGGTGCCGCCCATGTGGGTCCGGCCTTTGGGAACCTCGTACTGGCTCGTGAAACCGATGGCCAGGCGCGCCGGGGCGGGGTCGACCTCGCGCTCGAACTCTTGCATCGACTTGGCGAAGTCGGAAGTCGCGTCGTCCGAGTCCCACGTGTCGACGGCCACCACGCGGAAGCGGGCGCGGCAGTAGTGCTCGAAGATGTCGGCCGATTGCTCGATCCGCCCGCGAAGTCGTTTCTCCCATAGCCGCCGGACCGCCGGTTCGTCATCATCGACCAGCAACTTCACCGGGATGATGCTCAGAGACGTGATCCGCTTGCCGGGCCTCGCCGCGGGCTTGGCGGGCCGGTGCGAATCCGCCCCGCCAGGCGGAGATGGGAAGGCGAAGCGTTCCAGCTCGACGTTGCCGTTGCGAGTGACGAACTGCTGGAGCGAGGCGGCGCGGGCGACGTGCCGACGCAGTTTGCCCGCGGCTTGGAAGGCGATCTCGACCTGGTCGCTCACGGGGATCGGCACGAGGTCGCCGGGCTCAAGGTGGTGACGGCGAACCTCGCCCTCGGTCCACTCCATGGTGAAACGGACCTTCGCCTCGGAACGGTTCGCCAGCACGACCACGCCTGCCGGGGCCGGCGCGGGAAAGAACCAAGCCGCCAGCAGAATGACTGCGGCAAACAGGGGGAAGCAGTTGCGAACCGGCTCAGTTGCCGGGCAAGAGTTGCCGCGTACTTTCATCGCCTGCAACCTGTATGGCAAGTCTGTCGCCTGTCTCGGCACGCAACCGAACCGCCGTAGCGGCACTGTGAAGCCAGCCGTCGGCATCGGGCGCTTGATTTGCATAATCGCCTTCGGTGAGCACGTGAAGTTCCGGCGTTCGGGTGTCGCGCTCGATGATCCAGACTTCCGGTACGGCGAGCTTTGCGTAGAAGGACATCTTCTCGAAGGTCTCGTCACCCGGGCTGCGGATCTCGACGACCACAGTCGGCGGGCCTTCAAAGTATTCGTTGCGGTCGATGTCGAACCGATCGGGGGTCAACAACACGAGGTCGGGGATTCGGTAGTCGTTGGGCCAGCCGCCGGGCGACGTCAGGTTGATCTCATGGTAAACCCTGTTGCCTCGCGGTTGCACCCAATGCATACGCAGCCAGGTTTCCAAGGCCCACTGGAAGTCCTGATGTTCACGATTCGGCATTGGCGGCATGTGCAATACTCCTTCCCACATTTCGTCCCAACGGTCGATTCCGGTCCGCGTACGCGCTTCGAGGATTCGTGGTGGAACATCGAGCATTAGGGCTTTCATGACACGTCCTCCGCGTGGGAAAAGGTGGGGATACCTTCTTTTCTTTCTTGGCGCCCCGTTCTCCGCGACCAACGGTCGCGGCTTTATAGTGGCGCGACCAACGGTCGCGGAGCCATGGACGAGTTATCGTGTCAAACGAGTTCTTTTCGCACGGCCCAGACGGCGGCCTGCGTGCGGTCCGAGACGCCGATCTTCCGCAAGATGTGTTGCACGTGTTCCTTGACCGTCTCGTAGCTGATGTTCAATGCCTTGGCGATTTCCTTGTTTGTCAGGCCGTAAGCTAGTTGACGCAGCACTTCGCTCTCGCGTTGGGTCAAGGGGACCTCGACGTCGGCGGATAGCCGCGGTGTGGCCAGGGCGCCGGTGACGCGTCGCAGTTCCTCGCGGGTCCACGCGCTCTCGCCGGCGGCGGCCGTACGGAGTGCATTGATGAGTTGATCGCGAGTGCAGCCTTTCAACAAGTAACCGCTGGCGCCCAGGGCGACGGCTCGTGCGATGTAAGTCGGGTTGTCGAAGGTGGAGAGGATCAGGATCGGCAGGTCCGGCTTGTCCAGCTTGATCCGTCCCAACACGGTCAGGCCGTCGCCGTCGGGCATGCGGACGTCGAGCATTACGACGTCCAGATCGTTGTTCAACGCGTACTCGACCGCTGCCGCGCCGGTGGCCACTTCGGCGATAATCTCAATCTCCGTTCCCGCCAGGAGGCTCTTCAAGCCACAACGGACGACTTCGTGATCGTCGGCGACCAGCAAACGGATCTTGTCACTCATTACGATACTCCTTCTTTTTGTTCGCGGATGGTACTAATACGTTTGATTACGCCGGCGGTGCGAAGACAATCGGCGCCGGCCGGGGGTTCTTTTCATTCCCCACAGGTCGCCCCTCTAGGCGACTGGTGGGTCTCACCATCCTTGTATCATAGCAACGTGGCTACAGAGGGGTAGCCCCCACCGAATGTCTGGGGGAACTCGTTTATTTTTGCACAACCATGGCCGGGTGCAAAGACCCCCCTTCTTGGATTCTCTCAGGGGATTCGCAGTTGACGGCCAAGTGTCCGGTCATGCCCATGCAGGGGGTATGAGTACCCCTCTGTTTTACACATGACCATTGCGGCGGTACACTGCAACTGCGAGTTTCCTTCGGCTTAAAGCAAGCGTCGTGGAACCACACCAACGTGAACAAAGTCGGCAAGCCTTACCGACACACGTTGCGTTCACGGGAGAGCCTAAAAGGCCGGTTGTGATCTGCGCGGCGTGGAAGCTTGACCCGGCCGAGCGGTCGAGGATAGGATAGCAATGTGATCCAACTGCCGGTTGACCAAGGCAACGTCGACTCGAAATTGACGAAACACGAGCAAGATCGCCATCTGTGAGCACACCCACCCAGCTCATGCTTCGCAGACGCCTGTCCGCGTTAGTACCTATCTGCGTCATCGCAGCCGGCTCTCTGTGGTTCCTGGCGGCTGTGCCGGCGGGCGATTGGCCACAATGGCGATATGACGCCTGTCGCAAGGCTACCTCGCCGGACGACCTGCCCGACAACATGCAGTTACAGTGGGCGCGGCAGCTTGCGAAGCCGCGCCCGGCCTGGCCGGCCAGCCAACCGGCATTGCGATTCGACGCGTCGTACTCGCCGGTCGCCGCCGGCAAACTGCTGCTGGTGCCCTCGATGGTCGCCGACAGCGTGACGGCTTACGATACCGACTCGGGCAAGGAGCGATGGCGGTTCTACAGCGATGGCCCGGTGCGACTGGCGCCGATCGCCACCGACGGTCTGGTATACTTCGTCTCGGACGACGGGTATCTCTACTGCGTCACCGGCGCCGACGGCAGCCTGGTGTGGCGAACGCGCGGCGGGCCGTCCGACCGCAAGGTATTGGGCAACGAGCGGCTGATCTCGACCTGGCCGGCCCGTGGCGGCCCCCTCTTGCATGAGGGAATCATCTACTTCACGGCCGGAATCTGGCCGTTCATGGGCATCTTCGTCCACGCGCTCGACGCCGCGACGGGGCAAGCCGTTTGGACCAACAGCGGCGACGGTTCGAGGTTTATGATCAATCCCCACAACAGCCCCGCTTTCGGCGGCTTCGTCCCGCGAGGGCACCTGGCGGTCACTGAAAAAGGGCTTCTGGCGCCGGGTGGTCGCACGCCGCCGGCAATCTACGACCTCCGCAACGGTGGAATCCTGCACTTCACTTGGCCCTCGCAGGGTGGTCGCAGCTCGCACGGCGCGGCGCCTATCACGGCCGGATCGCGGACCTACACACCCGCCGACGACGTAGTCACCGCAACTGAACAAGGAGAGCCCGTCTGGCAAGGCGACTTTGAGGGCAGGCCGTGGACGATGCTGGCGGCCGACCAAAAGCTATTCGTGGTCACCACCGGCGGGCGGATCTATTGCTTCGGCGCCGGGAAAGGCAAGCTGAAAACATACGGCGATATGACACCCGCGGCGCCGAAACCCGCCAAGCACGCCCCGCCGGCTGGCTCCGATCCGTGGCGGCGGCGGGCCGAAGCCGTGCTGTGCGAGACCGGCAAACGCGACGGCTACTGCGTAGTGTTCGGCCTCGATACCGGGCGATTGGCGGAAGAGTTAGTCCGCGCGTCGAAGTTACGAGTGATCGTCGTCGACCCAAGCGCTGCGAAGATCAACGCGTTTCGCCGCCGCATGGACGACGCGGGATTGTACGGCGCGCGGATTTCCGCCCACGTGGGCGATCCGACCACGTACCCCTTGCCGCCGTACCTGGCCGAACTCATCGTCTCGGAAAACCTCCGCGCCGCCGGAGTGGACCACGATGTGCCGCTGGTCAAGGCCGTGTTCCGCGCGCTGCGCCCCTATGGTGGAACGGCGTGCTTACACCTCGACGAGGAGAAACTTAAGAAGTTGGTCAAGGCGGCGGCGTGCGCCGGCGCCGAAGTGAAGCCCAGCGGCCGTGACGGGGCACTGCTGGTCCGCGCCGGCGCGCTGCCGGGCGCCGCCGATTGGACACACCAGTACGCCGACGCCGCAAACAGCGTGGTTTCGCAAGACGAACTGGTCAAAGCGCCGCTGGGACTGCTCTGGTTCGGCGGCCCGCCGAACGATGAAGTCCTCCCGCGCCACGGCCACGGGCCCTCGCCGCAAGTCGCCGCCGGACGGTTGTTCATCGAAGGCCGCGACATGCTCCGCGCGCTGGATATTTATACCGGGCGGATCTTGTGGGAGAGAGAATTCAAGGACCTCGGCAACTTCTACGATAACACGGGTCACCAGCCGGGCGCCAACCTTATCGGCAGCAACTACGTCTCGCTGTCGGATAGCGTCTACCTTGCCCGCGACGAGAATATCCTGCGGCTCGACGCTGCCACGGGCGAGACACTGGAGAAGTTCACGCTGCCGACGACCGAAGGGCAGGCCGCGACGAGCGTCGGCTACATCGGCGTCTGGAAGGACTTCCTGGTTACCGGAAGGTCGAAGCAGCACGCTGCGGCCAGCAAGAAGCTTGTCGCCATGGACCGCAAAAACGGCAAGGTCCTGTGGCAGCACAAGGCGAAGTACAGTTTTCGACACAATAATGTTGCCATCGGCGCCGGAAAGGTCTTTTGTATCGACGCCCTGTCGCGGCACGAGTTGGATCGCCTGCGGCGCCGCGGCGAGAATCCCAGCGAGCAGCCCGACTACGCGCCGCGGTTGTTGGCGCTGGACGTGCGCAGCGGCAAAGAAATCTGGAGCACCGGCGAAGACATCTTCGGCACGTTTCTGAATTACTCGATCGAGCACGACGTTCTCCTGCAGGCCGGCAGTGCCGCCCGCGACCGATCCAGCGATGAGTCGCGGCTTGGCATGGTCGCCTACCGGGGCAAAGACGGCCAGGTAGTCTGGAAGGACCTCAAGCTCAAACACTCCGGGCCGTGCATGCTCCACGGCGATACGATCATCGCACAGGGTCCCGCATTCTCGCTGCTTGACGGCAAGCCGACGTCGCGCGAGCACCCGCTCACCGGCGAGCCGGTTCCGTGGTCCTTCGCTCGCAACTACGGCTGCAACACGGCCGTTGCCGGCCGGCGCCTGATCCTGGTCCGCTCGGCGGCGGCGGGGTATTTCGACCTCGCCCGCGACGGCGGCACCGGGAACCTCGGCGGCTTCAAGTCGGGATGCACTTCTAATCTGATCGCTGCCGGAGGGCTGCTCACCGCGCCGGAGTACACGCGCACCTGCACCTGCAACTACCAGAACCAGACCTCGCTGGCGTTGATCCACGACCCCGAGGTGGAGACGTGGACGTTCAACGTGCTGGAGTGGGACGGAAAGCCCGTTCGTCGCGTGGGGATTAACTTCGCCGCACCCGGCGACCGTCGGGCGGACGACGGCATACTTTGGCTGGACTGTCCCAGTCGTGGTGGTCCGTCGCCGGACATTCCCGTGACGTTCGACCCGCCGCAACCTGACTTGTACCGCGCACACGCCTCGTCGATCGCCGTCGACACCACCGAGGGAGGACTCAACTGGGTGGCCGCCTCGGGAGCCGCGGATGTCAAGTCCGTAACGCTGACCCTCTCGAAGCAAGAGGGCCTGAAGCCGCGCAATTATACCGTCCGGTTGCACTTCGCCCCACTGATCGCCGGTTCGAACCACACGACTTTCAACGTCTCCCTGCAAGA
>JAUWWA010000310.1 GCA_030617125.1 Pirellulales bacterium
ATTAAGGGCGGAAACAACGTCCAATAATTCCAAACCGTTATGTGAAAAGGAGTTGCGACCCGAAAACAACGCGCCGTCGGGCGTTCGGCGGCCAGCGATCGACGGCAGCGTAGCGATGGAAGTTGTTTCGGCGTAGGGTGTTCCGACGCCCGCGCGAATTTCTGTCGCCGTGAAACATGTGTCAAGAAATCCCAAAAGTGTCTCGCCGGCGCACCGGCCTTGCGTCGCAACCCTTGCGGGCGAAAGCACTTAGGATGCGAAAAGCGACTCAACGTACAACGCGAAATCGGCCTAGTATGATCGGGGGAATACCGAAATAGGCCGGACCACTTACGCCTATGACGCCGCGAGCCGGATGACCGCCCTGGAAAATCCACAGAACGAACGGACCACCTGGACGTACGACAACACGTATCAACTTACGCGCGAAGAGCGCTCCGGTGCGAACAGCTACGATGTCACCCAGGTGGCCGATTCTATCGGCAAAAGGCCCTTCCGGCGTGGGGGCCGAAACTCGGCGGACCAGCACAGGGGATTGGCCGCACACTCGCCCTCGAAATAGGTGCTGGTGATATCGTACAACAGCAGGTCATACTCCAAGCCGACTCGACCAGCGCCCAATACGTCCGCCGCCGTCCACCCGAGCGTCGCTCATAACGCCGCAGAAACATCGGCGATCTCTCGCTCGTGATGAGCTCAAGGATCGTCTTGCCGCGGCATTTGGCAAGCTCAACCCGCCCGGAATTTCCACTACATCGACTTTCGGCCGAGAACGCACCGATATCACTGGACTTACGCTTCATCCATGGCCAAAAACCGGTACAATGGAAGCTGAGTAGCGTAACTTGGGCTAACACGCGAACCGGCGGCTCAATCCATTACCAAAACGATTGAACCACCACGCCGCCTCTGCCCGGTTTGATCACCTTTCCCGGCCCGTTGACATTTCCCGTTTTCTGGTCAAAGACTTGCTCTTTATGTATGCCCCCCAGGTCCCGTATTTCCAGAAGGGTTTTCTGTCGAAAAACCGTGGGGAGGGGAGGTAATGACTAATAAGACCGTCGCCGATGGGGGCCCCACCCCCGGTGTCACTCCGGCCAACTCGCAAACGTCGATGCGTTTCAGGGCTTCCAGGATCGGTAGCACGACATTGGCACCGGTACAGGGCGGACCGCCAACCGCAACCCGCCCCTGCAATCTGCCGTTGCCTTGGCAATAGGTGCAGCGTCCCGCCGCCCTCCGGCTCATTCAGCCGGCTTGCTGGTTGCCGATTCGACCATTGCCACGATGCGTGTCCGGAGTTTCGCCGGCACCGAATCCCGCCTTCGCCCCCGCCCAATGCTTGGCGAGCTTGCGGTGATCAGTGAGGGTGTCGGGGTGAAAACATGTCGGTTGCCGTCCGATACCTTCTGGGCCTTTCGGGGGCGAATTCCTTTTCGCAGCGTAGCACCCGCGTAGCACCGTCGGTCACACCAGGGCCACTCGGAAAAAACACCCCGACGTAACTCGTTGCTACGTCGGGGTTTATGTGTCGGGGCGACTGGATTCGAACCAGCGACCTTTTGACCCCCAGTCAAACGCGCTATCCAGACTGCGCCACGCCCCGCGTCTCGTGCGACCGAAATAAATCAACCTTGTTCCCTATCATTATGGCCGATACGCCAAGGCTTCGCAACGCCTTCCCACAACATTTAGGTCGGCCTGTGGGACTCGTATTTTGGCTCGAAAAAGGTCATAATAAAGTGTTTTCTCGAAAGGAACTTGCCCGTGCTTCCATTTCCGGATCGACTTGAGGCGGCCGTGCGACGCTGTGGAAATCCCGTCCTGGTCGGCTTGGACCCGCGTCGTGAGATGCTGCCGGAGGTATTTGTGCCTTCTGATGGGGGTGTCGATCTGCAGCTTGTAGCGACGGCCTATGCCAGCTTCTGCCAGGGCGTGATCGACGTGGTCGCCCCGCTGGTGCCGGCCATCAAGCCGCAGGCCGCTTTTTTTGAGCAGATTGGGCCGGCCGGAATGGTCGCTTTGGCCGAGATCATCCAATACGCCCAGCAAAAGGACCTGCTGGTGATCCTTGACGGCAAGCGGAACGACATCGGCTCGACCGCTGCCGCCTACGCTCGGGGATTGATCGGCCCGCACGGCCAAAGCCCTTGGGGCGCCGATGCGTTGACAGTCTCCCCCTATTTGGGTGGCGACAGCCTGGAGCCGTTCGTCGAAGTAGCCGTCGATCGGGCGGCAGGGGTGTTTGTGCTGGTGAAGACCTCGAATCCCGGCGGCGGTATGTTTCAGGACCTCGTGGTCGAAGGCCGGCCGCTGTATCGGCACGTGGCCGGGCTCGTCGAGAAGCTGGCCGGCGAAACGGCCGGCGCGTGTGGCTATGGGGCCGTCGGGGCCGTGGTCGGGGCCACTTATCCGGAACAGCTTGCCGAGCTTCGCGCCGTAATGCCGCACACTTGGTTCCTCGTCCCGGGCTTCGGCAGCCAAGGCGGGACGGCTGGCGACGTGGCCGCCGCGTTCGACACTCGGGGCGCCGGGGCGATTGTCAACAACTCTCGTGGCATAATCTTCGCCCATGCCCGCAGCCCCTACGCCGAGCGATTCGGTCCGTCGCGCTGGCAAGAGGCGGTCGAGGCCGCCACGCGGGAGATGATCGAACAACTTCGGGCGGCGACGCCGGCGGGGCGATTGGGGCCGTGCCGCGGCTAACCCAGTTTCATTATTCATCCTTATCTTTCCGGCAGTTCGGCGACGCGGATGTTCCGAAACGACAGGTCGGTGGTCGGATCGTGGCCTTGGATTTGGATAGTGCCCGCCTCTAGCCGTAATCCCCGACGGGGATTCGCGTGTTTCCGGCGACGGTCGGTCCAATCGCTCACCTGGTAGCCGTTTACCCAGACGGCCATGTGCCGGTTGTCGGCGTGGATCGTCTTGGTGAACCAGGTGAGGTCGTCGGCAACGACTTTACGTGCGTTTTGGCGGCGGAAGATGCCGCCGGTGCCGCAGTCTTGCGGCTTGGTCCGATCGCCGTCGAGGTAGCCGTTTTGGATCTGGCTTTCGTAGCCGTTGCACACCTCGTCGGGGATGCAGCGGAAGAAGATGCCGGAGTTGAGCCGGTTGCCGGCGACGAACACGTCGAGCTGCAAGGTGAAGTCGTCGTAGCGGCGAAGCGTCTCGATCGTGCCGCGGCCGTCTTTGACGTTCATCCACCCCTGGGGCGTGACGGAGAACACGCTCTTCATGTCGGGATAGGTTCTCCAGCCGGTGAGGTCCTTGCCGTTGAAGATGGTCTTGGTGCGCAGCGGGCGAAGCTTGACGTTGCGGAACTGGATTTTCCCGCGGCGGTATTGCAGGCCGATGAACCCCCGGCCCAGCGGTTTCGGATCGGCGTATTCGAGGAGCTTCGCGCCGTCGATAGCGACGCTGAAGCGGTCGCCGTCGGCCGTCAGCTCGAACGTCTGCCAGTCCTCGCTGTCGTGTTGGGTTTCGCACAGTTTGCGATGCACGATGCTCCCGGTCGGCCAATCGTTCTTGCCCCGGTCGGCGATGTTGACCTCGTAGCATCGGCCATTCTTATCGTCGGGCTTGGGGCTGGTTCGCAGGAACACGCCGCTGTTGCCGCCCTTGACGCTGCGAAAGTCGACCTTTAGCACGTAGTTGCCCCACTGGCCGGTCGTGCACAGCAGTTCGGGCGTTCCCTTGGTCGCCGTGATCGTCCCGTCCACC
>JAUWWA010000141.1 GCA_030617125.1 Pirellulales bacterium
CGGCAAGCGGGGAAAATAAACAGCGAGAAGGTGGGGGAAATGAGTAGAACACAGTCTGCCACCATTGTCGCACGAAATTGCAGATAGTCTGCGCAACCAGTATAACTTATGCAGTTGGGCTATCGTAACGTTGGGTGAACTCTGTAATGGCTGCTTTGCCGTTTGGGGAGCAGCGGCGCTGGGCGTGGAAAACCCCACCACCGCGTCCCCGCGATGCGTTCGATTGCGCCGAAGAAACAGCCTGTAGCGGTTCATCGGCAACCTACACTTGAGAAGCCCACTGGCCGGCCTCGCGAGCGAATACGATGACCGAGCAGACTTCGTCTCAACCCATGAAGCGCAAGTTTGCGTCGCTCGCCTTCTACCTAATGACCGTGCTGCTGTTGTTGGGCATCGGTGGCGGGGTGCTTGCGTACCTGGTTAGGACGAAGCCCAGCTCCACCGGCGAACCGCCAGAAGACGCCGGTCGGCAAGTTCGGGTGTTTGGCGCGAAGAGGACCTCGCACCGCGTGGCGATCACGGCGTACGGGACGACGCGCGCAAGCGAGGTGTGGACGGCGATTTGCGAGGTTCCGGGCCGGGCCATCGATGTCAGTTCACGGTTCGAACCCGGCGAGATTCTGCCGGCCGGCCTGCTCTTGGTCAAGATCGATCCGACCGATTACGAATTGGCCGAAAGGCGATTGAAGGCCGAAGTCCGCGCCAAGAACGAGGAGCTGCGCGAACTCAACCAGAATGAAGCGAACTTCCAGACGATTAGCAAACTCCAGCAGCGTCAGCTCGAGTTGGCCGCGGGCGAGTATCAGCGACAGCGAACGGTGTTCGAAAAGAATGCTGCGTCGCGCAGCGCCTTGGAGGCCGCCGAAAACGCCTACATAACAAGCCTGACCGCACTGCAGCAAACCCGCAACAGCCTGGCGCTGGTGCCCGTGCAACGCGACTTGATTCGGGCATCGCTCGACATGGTCACCGCGCAGCTCGCTCAGGCCACGAGGGACAAGGAAAAATGCGTCATTCGGCTGCCGATGGCCGCCCGCTGCGCTTCAAAGTCGGTCGAGGACAACCAGTATATGACCACCGGCGAACGGCTGGGGACGTTCCTGGCGCTCGACACGGCCGAGGTGGTGGCGAAGGTCGAAACCCGTAAAATGCGCGCCTTGTTTCCCGGCGGAATCAAGGAGTTGGGCCCCCTCGATCTCACCCAGGCACGGCAGGTGCGATTGGCGTGGCGGCAACTCAAGGTTCCCGCCGAAGTCCGCTGGGGGCTGGGCGACCTGCCGAGTGTCTGGCACGGCCGGCTGGTGCGCATCGGCTCTTCGTTAGATCCTGGCACGCGCACCGTTCCGGTGATCATTGAGATTCGCGACCCGTACAAAGGCGTCAAGCCCGGTGTCCGGCCGCCGCTGATCCCCGACGTGTTCTGTGAAGTAACCCTCTACGGCGCGACCTTGGACGACGTGGTCGTGATCCCCCGCGACGCGTTGCGCGACGACCGCGTCTATCTGCTTCGCGACGGTAGGCTGCACATCCAGCCGGTAACGGTAGCGGTGCTGGAAAACGACGCGGCTGTGATTTCTCAGGGAATCGAACAGGGTGACCAGGTAATTCTGACCGACTTGTTCCCGGCCAGCGAGGGCATGCCGCTGCGCGCGGAGGTGGTCCCCAACCCGGCTAAACCGCGCGGCGAGATACATTTTCCCGACGACCTCTTCGAGAAGTCCGCTGAACCGACAACGGAGGCCGCGCCGTGATCGGTTACTTCGTGCGCCATCCGACGGCGGCCAATCTGCTGATGTTGATCATCATCCTGCTCGGGGTGCTGGGCGCCGTGTCGCTGACGCGCGAGGTCTTCCCCGATTTCGCCTCGGAATTCATCGGCGTCCGAGTGGTCTACAAGGGCGCTTCGGCTGAAGAAGTCGAGGAGACGATCTGCCAGCGGATCGAGGAAGAAATCAAAGGCATCGAGGGCATTGAAGAAGTCGATTCCACCGCGCGCGAGAACGTCGGCATGGTCACCATCGAGGTGGCCGACGGCTACGACGTCGGCGACGTGCTCAAGGACGTCGAGAACGCCGTCGATCAGATCGATAACTTCCCCGACGATGCCGAAGAACCGCTCATCTGGGAAATCGAGCGGGTCGACGAGGTTTGCACGCTGAGTCTCTGGGCCGACGAAATGCCGGAGAAGGATCTGCTCGCCCTGGCCGACACCATCGAGAGTGAACTGCTCGTGCTTGACGGCGTAAGCCTGATCGAGGCGTCCGGCTTCTCCGAGCATCAAATCAAGATCGAGGTCCGCGAGGACGACCTGTTGGCCGTCGGACTGACGATCGGCGACGTCGCCCGGGAGATCAGCGCGCAGAGCCTCGATCTGCCCGCCGGAAGCGTCGAAACCGAAGAGCGCGAGATCAAGATTCGCGTGGTCGATCAGCGTCGTTGGGCCGAGGACTTCCGCGACTTGACCGTCAAGGTCAGCCCCGACGGCGCGAGGATTCCACTACGGGCTGTGGCCACGGTCGTCGACTCCTTTGAAGACGAATGGACACAGGCCACGTTCGAGGGGCGCCGCTGCGTGAACCTCGATGTCAACAAGACCGAGGCGGAAGACACGATCCGCGTGCGCAACGCGGTTAAGGCGTTCGTGGACGCGCGTCAAGCGACGCTTCCACCCGATGTGCACTTGACCCTGTGGGGCGACTGGTCGTTCTACGTCAAGGACCGGCTCGGGATGCTGGTCAAGAACGGTATCTACGGTTTCATTTTGGTCTTCCTCACGCTGTGGTTGATGCTGAATCTGCGTTTGGCGTTCTGGGTGGGGATCGGAATTCCCATTTCCTTTCTGGGAACGCTGTTCGTGTTGGGCCAGATCGATATGAGCCTGAACATGATCACTATGTTTAGCCTGATCATGGCGTTGGAGATCATCGTCGATGACGCAATCGTCATCGGCGAGAACATCTTCGCCCACTACTCGCGTGGAAAACCGCCGGTGCAGTCTGCCATCGACGGCACCAAGGAGGTCGCCCTGGGCGTGACCGCCTCGATGCTCACCACCGTGGCCATTTTCATGCCGCTGTGGCACATGCAAGGCGAGATCGGCAAGGTGCTGCGGGTGATGCCTATCGGCGTGGTCACTGCACTGGCGGTCAGCCTGCTGGAGGCGTTCCTCATCCTGCCGAACCACTTGAGCCATTCGCTCGGCAGAATCCCCAAGAAGCCGCCGCGATTGCGCGCGAAGATCAACGGTTATGTCGAGTGGTTCACGCAGCGCGTGTACGGTTCGGTGCTCGATTGGTCGGTTCGGCGTCCGCTGATCCCCGTCGCCACAATCATCATGATGTTTCTGATTTCGCTGGGGATGCTGCTGGGCGGCCGGCTGGAATTCCAACTTTTCCCGGAACTCGACGGCGATTTTGTCGCTGCCCAGGTTGAGCTGCCCGCCGGCGCCAATCTGAGCAGAACCAAGCAAGTTGTTCAACGGATTGAAGATGCCTTGAAGGTGGTCGACAAGGAATTCCGACCGACGCAGCCTGAGGGCAAGCACTTGATCCGCTACGTGAGCACTTCGTTGGGCTATAGCCGCACGTTGGGGCACGAGCCGGGCGAACCGGAAAGCGGCAGCCACCTCGCCCAGGTCGTCGTTGAACTGCTCAACGCCGACCAGCGCACCGTGCGCTGCGACGACGTGCTGCCGGCGTGGCGCCAGGCCGTCGGCGACGTGTCCGACGTGGTCAGCCTGACCTTCGAACAAATGCAAATTACTCCGGGCGGCAAACCCATCGACATCCAACTGCACGGCAACGAGTTGCGGGACCTTCAGCGTGCCGGCTTCGAGCTGCAAGACAAACTCAAGACGTATTCCGGCATCCGCAACGTGACCGACAATCTCCGCCCCGGCAAGGAGGAAGTCCATGTGCGGCTGAAACCGGTGGGACAGCATTTGGGAATCGACTGCGCCGCACTGGCCACACAGTTGCGTGACGCATTTTGGGGAAACATCGCCGAGGAGTTCCAGCGCGGCACCGACATTTTCGAGGTGGAAGTGCTACTGGCGCCGGGCGACCGGCACTCGCTGGCCGACCTGGACGACTTCAAGGTGCAAACCCCCGACGGACGCATGGTCCCCTTCCACGAAGTCGCCACCGCCGAGATCGTCCGCGGCTTTTCGCAGATTGTCCGTGTTGACGGGAAGCGCACGATCTCCATTATTGCCGACTTGGACACCGCCAAGGGCAATGCCCGAAAAATCATGACCGACCTCGAGAAGAACTTCTTCCCCAAGTTTCGCAAGAACAACTCCGGCGTCTCAATCGACCTCGAAGGTCAACGAAAGGAAAGCGAAAAAACCGCCCGAAGCTTGCAACGCGGGTTCCTCATCGGGTTGGCCATCATCTTCATCCTGCTCTCGTTCGTCTTTCAATCGTACATCGAACCGCTAATCGTTATGTTGGCTATTCCCTTCGGGCTGGTAGGCGCCGTCGCCGGACACCTGCTGTTGGGGATCGATTGGACCATGCTCAGCAACATCGGGTTCATCTCGCTGGCGGGAATCGTCGTCAACGACTCGATCATATTGGTCGGCTTTATCAAGCGACGACTCGCCGAAGGCAAATCCGTCCACGAAGCCGTCCACCTGGCCGGCATGCAACGATTCCGCCCTGTAATACTCACCTCGGCGACCACCGTGGCCGGGCTGCTGCCAATCATGCTCGAAACCAGCCTCCAGGCCCAATTTCTGATTCCCATGGCGACTTCCATTGCGTTCGGGCTGATGTTCGCCACCGTGGTGGTGCTGCTGCTGGTGCCATGCCTGTACAGTATCCTCGCTTATCTCGGCTGGAGCCAGAAGATCGACGTCGTCTCATAAAACCGCGACCGGTGGTCGCGCCGAAGAATCCGCGATCACCGCTCGCGGCTTTGTGGGGATCGGCCGGTCGTGGCCTTTCGCCCCCCTTGCGTTCTCATTACATTCCTCCTAGATTGAGTATCGAGTTTTGAAAGGCATTTCATTTTCATCCAGGAGAGACGCTCACATGAAACCCGCCATCGGATTGTTCGCTGTGTTGTTGTCGCTCGCTCCGGCCGTCGTCACGCCGGGCCGGGCCGAGAAACACGCCGACTTGCCGCCCTCTCATTCGGTGAAGCCGGAACTGGTCGCCACTGGATTCGAGTTCGCCGAAGGGCCCACGCTCAATGGCGCCGGCGACCTGTTCGTGGTCAACTACCGCTACAACGGCACGATCGGCCGAATTGCCGCGGACGGCACCGCCGGAATCCTGTGCGACCTGGCCGAAGTGCTCCCCGTCGAAGGACGCGAGCCGAAGGCCAACGGCCTGAAACTCGACAGCCAGCAGCGACTGATCACCGCCGACTCCGGCGCCGGACGGCTGCTGCGCATCGACGCCGACGGCCGCAACGCGACCGTATTGGCCGACCGTTGGGAAGGAAAACGTTTCAACAGTATCAACGACGTGGCGCTGGATCGCGCGGGCAACGTTTATTTCACCGATCCCGGCGAATCGAGTGTTCGCAATCCCGTCGGCTCGGTGTATCGCTACGACGTGAAGACGACGAGGGTCTCGCAGATTGCCACCGGATTCGCCTTTCCCAACGGCTTGGCGGTCGCGCCTGACCAGAAGCACCTCTGCGTGGCCGAGAGCCGCCGGTACCGCGTGATTGTATTCGACCTGGCGACCGACGGGACACTCAGCAAGCGCCGCGTTCTGATCGACTTCCCCACGGAAACCCGGGGGTAAATC
>JAUWWA010000071.1 GCA_030617125.1 Pirellulales bacterium
AGAGGACGGCCGCCTGTTGCCTCATGCGGCCGTGACCGTGTCGCACGGCCATCTGTTTGTCGCCTCGCATTTCGACTTTCTGTTGAAGATCCTCAAGCCGATGGAGGAGCGCGAGACGCTCACGCGCAGCATCGACTACCGCCGGATCGACGCCGCGATCGAAGAACTGGAGATCGACCAGCGGTGCGCCAGGACGTTCTCGCGCACCGACGAGGAGTTCCGGGCGACCTATGAGTTGTTGCGCAAGGGCAAGCTGCCCGAGGCCGAAACCATGGTCGCCCGGCTGCTGAACAACCTGCTTGACTCCAGCGAGAGCGGCGGGGTGCGCCAGCCGGAGATCGACGGCAGCAAGATGCCGGACTACGACGTTGTCCGCCGCCATCTTGGCCCTGCCGGCGCAATCGTCACGAGCGAGAAAGACGGTTGGTTTCTCAAGGGCTTCATGCTCAAGAAGCAGTAGCGAGCATGTTCACCCGTTTCGGCCGGTGGGCGTGTCGAACTTCGCCCAGAACGGATGCTGCCGATCGCCGCGCGTCCGCACGTCTTCGAGCAACGTGCGCAAGCTTGGCTGTACAAACGGCTCGCGGTTGTTGATACGGCGTCCGTTGACGGTGATGTTGGCGCGCCGCTTGAAGTCGAGCATCGCCGGCGCGACCCAGACGGTCACGCGAGAGGCGCCGATACTGATGTACAACCCGTTGTTGGCGGTAATCTTGGCCTTGACTTGGACCGCTTGAGTTCCTCGCGGCGGGGGCCAATCGGCCGGATCGACCATCGACCGGGGCGGAAGCCCTTCCAACTCCACCCACCAGAAATAGTTGTCCCACTGCCGCATCGTCGAGCAGGTGAATTTCTGCGGGAAGAAGTCGCGGCGAAACCGGCCCATCCAATCGTAAATCCGAAGCACCTCGTCATAGAAGTGCTCATGGCCACGGCCAAGGTACTCGATCACCGTGCAATTATAGCCGCGTTTCAGATAGCGGTCCAGATCGCGGGCGTTCTTGATCATCTTGGCGCCGTCCAACTCGCCGCAGACAAAGTAGAATGGGACTAGTTTGGCGTTTTCCGAATAGCGGGCACAATAACGGTCGGCCTTGGCGACGATCGTGATCACACCTGCCCAGAGATCGGGATGCGCCAATCCCAGATCCCACGCGGCGTCGCCACCCATGGAATGGCCCGTCAAGAATACCCGATCCGTGTCGATGGCGAATCGCCGACAGGCGTCCCGTAGGCTGTTGAGCACCGCGGCATGTTCCCGTGCGGAATAGCCGTAGTTCTGCTGATGTTCGCTGCCCCACTTCGGGGCGATCACGACATAGCCGTGCCGGGTCGCCTGGCCGCGTCGCCAGCCGTCCTCGGTCCATGCCCCGGCCCACCAGTCGACCTGCTGCGTTGCCGTCGTGCCGGCGCCGTGCAGCGTGATGACGGTCGGATAGCGGCGAAAGGGGTCGTACTCAGGGGGAAGCTGGACCAGGTATCGCACCGGCGGCTCCTTGGGCAGCCCAGCCACCTCCAATTCGTAAAAACCGGGCCGTTGCGGCGAAACCGGGTCGCCGGGTTCCAAAGGCGGTTTCATGTGCGCCAACAACGTTGCCACCAGCGACGGCGTCGCCCCCTCTTCTTTCCCCAAGTATTGCAGGATCCCCTCGCGGCGCCGCTTGATCGGCTCGCCGAGGTATTCTCGCACCAGGTCGCGAACCTTGTAGAGCGAAAGCGCGACCGAGAGGTTCTCCGTGGCCGCATCGCTGCCCAGCAGCCAGCCGCTTATCGCCAGCGAGATCTTCTCGGCCGGCAGTAGTTCGTCGTCGTCGGCGTGTTGCCTGAAGGCGGCCATCCGCGGCAGCGTGTTGATGTTCAACTCCTTGGCGATTTCCTCGCGAATCGATCCAATCCGCTCTCGCGCGGCCGCGTCTTTCACTCTCGCCAGCAAGGCGTCGAACTGCTCGAAGAACTTCTCGGCCCGCGACTGGGCCGTATCGTACTCCCGAATCATCTCGCTGACGGCCTGGAGGATCTCGCCGGCGACGTTTTCCGAGGGAAACGTCTTGAGCTTCTCGAACATCAGCCGGTGTTGGCCCGCCTCGCGACGGAGCTTCAACTCCGAGACCAACCGCTGTGCGCCCAATTGCCGCAACTGCCGAATCGAAGGGGCCAACTCCTGCTGGATCCCCGAGTGGTCCGAAAACGCCTCGACGATCGCTTCCAACGTCTGGCGCGCCTCCTTGTATCGGTCGCTCTGCAAGTAGAAGCGCGCGATCTTCTTGCGATGCTCGATGTTCATCGGGTCGATCTGCTTCCACAGGATCTTGTGCAAGACGTCGTGCGGGATCGAGCTGGTTGCGATCCGCATGTCCCAGATGTGCGAAATCCCCTCGACCTTCGTCCATCTCGGCGTGATCTGCGTGATGCCTTGGACGATGTCAACCGGGCCACGCGGTGTGTTGAACGTGAAGATGCGCCGGCCGAACTCGTCGAACGGCTTGATCCGTATTATGGGGCCGACACTACTTACCCGCCGGCCCGAGCGAAGCACCCGCTGGTGAACGTGAAACGTCTCCTCGATCATCTGGGCGACGTTCGCCTGCCGGATCTCCTGGATCTGACGCGTCGAGACGAACGTTCGGCGCAGGTCGTCATCCAACAGGAGGATCAACCGCAAAGGACCAACGCCATCGGGGTCCGGCGCCCGGAGTTGATCGGCCAGACTGGCGATTTTCGCCAGGTTCCCGTTCAGAATTCGGCCGTCTTTCAAGAGCACCTCGGCGGCCGACACGCGAGAGGTTGGCCAGAACCATGCGGCCGCACACAACGCGGCGACAGCCAGAATGCACGCAACACGCTTCTTTCCTCTGCCCTCTTTCCTCTGCCCTCTATCCTCTGTCCTGCTCATAGTGGCCTGCTTCCGATCGGACGGCCCCTTGCCGTCTAACTTCATTGTGTACCGTCTCGCCACCAAGTCAAGCTGCGGCCTCCTTGACAACGACCCTGACGGTTCGCGAAAATAGTGACACTAGGAGGACTTCGATGAATCAGCGATTGGTCCCACGCGGGGTTACACTGCTGCTGCTCGCCGGGATGGTGATCTTGCCGATCGCCGCGGGCGTTGTGCTGGCCGTTTCGGCACTGCTGGTGGCGATGGGTGACTCTGCCGGGGGGGTGGTCCTCAAGTACCTTGCGCTCGGATGCGGAATCCTCTGGGTCGTCGATCTGGCTGCACTGGTTCTGGTCCAGGGCCTCCACGGCCTCAGCGACCACGACGAACCGTGAACCTCGAACCCTCCTCCGGGTTTGCCCGGTTCTGGCCGCTGCGCCGCTGCCGTGCTAGTCTGGAAGTAGGAGACGTCCGGACCCCTTGCCGACCTTCGAGCCCACTCGATCACGCACGATGGCGATTCGATTCCGCTGCCAACACTGCAACCAGTTGCTGGGGATTGCCACCCGGAAGGCCGGCAGTGAAATCCGATGCCCGAAATGCGGCATTCCACAGATCGTGCCGAGCGAAGAGGCGGCGGCCGCGGCCATGGCGATGAGCCGGTTCGCCAAAACGCCGATACTCGGCGAGAACCACTCCGAGTTAATGATATGCGACGACAAACCACGGCGGGGCTACTACGTGCAAGGACTGCTGCTGCTGGTTCTTGCTGCGGTGGCGTTCGGCGCCGGATACTTCGTCGGCCGTGGCGACGCGACGTTGCGGAAGCAGATCGAGCAAGAGGAATTGGCCAAACAGCGCGTCCTGATCGAGGGCAAGCTGGTCTACGACCTCGGCACGGGTCGGATTGCCGGCGATAACAATGCGGTGGTCATCGCGTTGCCCGAAGGGAAGCTGCCCGGAACAACGCTCTCGATCTGGGGCATCCGGCCGCAGGATCTCCCACCATCGGATACTCAGAAAAGCGTCCGCATGATCCGCGAGTTTGGCGGCGCGTACGCCCGGGCGAACGCCGAGGGGGATTTTTCTATGGTGGTTCCCCAGCAGGGCAAGTACCGCCTGCTGCTGATTTCCAACCACGCCACTCGGCCCAAAGGGGTCGAAATCGACGAAATCGACCTGGTCGAGATGGGCAAGTACTTCACGCTGGCCGATCACCTCATCAATCACTTCAAGTACAGGTGGATGCTCAAGGAGATCGACATCGGCACCGAGGAGATCGGAGAGAACTTCGGCCGCGACGCAAAGGAGTAGGGGGAAGGATGAAGGATGAAGGAGGAAGGATGAATGCCTGATGCACACCGGCCCATGTCTTCTGTCCACTATCCACATATCCGCTATCCACCACCCGCTGCCCTCTGCCCTCTATTGCTGAAACCATGTTTCACGCGGTCCGAGATTCGCGTCGAGCGCGCCACAGGGTGCGTACTCCAGCCAGAAAGCCGTGATCCGCTGGAAGCAGTGCTTCGCGATCTCGATACTCGGTGGCAGGCGTCCATGGGTTGTCGCATCAGGTTGTCCGGCTGGTGTAGCCCATTCTTGAGAAGGTCACGCCCGATACTGGCGAACCTTTTCCATGCAACGGTTCGCCGCCTCGGCGTCGGGCACGTCTTCAACCTTGTAAAGAATGCCGCCGCGTAGCTCGTGGCGATCGAGTTTCTCCGCGAAGGTCGCGAAGTCGACGAGAACGACGAGCGGCACGTCGCCGGCCCGCTTGCGCAGTTCCTTTACGATGTCGATCGCCAAGGGAAAGCCTCTGTCGTCACCCATCAAGATCGCCTTCACTCCCGCAAGCGAGCAGGCCGTCTCGAGCAGGTGCCGGCCGTTGCCGTGGATGTGGAGTACGCCGCCGTCGTACCAGCCGAGGATCCGCTCGACCGGCTCGCGTCCCCAGCGTTGGAAATCGTCGACCGAGGTCATGTGGAACGGATCGATGCTTTCGGAGACGATGCGACCCGGCAGCCAGCTCGCCATGTTGCTGCACGTACCGCCGGCCACCAGCGGAACCTTCTCGAAGAAGGTATCCTGCACCATCGCGTTCACTCCGAACGCGAAATCGATCGCCCTGCTAACCATTTCGGAATGGGTGTGAAGACTGAGGTACGTCGCGGTCGCCCCGAGCAACTCGAACACGAAGTTCAAGCCGTCGATCAGGATGAAGTGGCTGATGCCGAATTTGCCTGCGGCTCGGTCTACGTAGAGATCCAGTTGGCGCACGTAACGCCTGAACCAGGGATGGCCCCGATCGACCCGCAGCGAGTCGAATGGCAACCAGTCCGTCCACATCGGCACGACCATCGACGAGACCCAGCCAGTGTTCGTATTGCATTGAAAGCGCACCTCGCCTCCGACGAGTCCTCCATAGAGTCCCTGGTCCATCTCGCTTAAGTAGGCTGCGGGGATGGCGTCGTCCTCAACCGCCGCCGACTCGGCCAACAAGCGATCCCAAAACTCAATCCGCTCGTCAAGGTGGGGATCAGCGCACTGGCCGCTACGATGTTCTTGGCGGAACCGTTTGAGCGTTTCGCCGGACACGTTCATTCGGGCGAAGATTCGATCGCTTGCGCGGCGCTCGTATAGCGATCGAAGCCGTTGCACGATTGCCTCGGCATGAGGTTTGTAGGCTAATACTTCCATCGTGACGTTGTCCCCTCTCAGATCATAAACAGTGCGTGCCGCTATCTGCTGCCGATTGCCTCCTTCGGCGCGGCCAAGCGAACAATGAGCCGTTCGAGGATCAATCGTTTCGGCAGAGTGCTGCCGCCTTTCAGATCGAGATCGGCTTCGAGCAACCAGTCGTAGAGTTGGCTCCCGCGCTGGCGCCCGAGCCGCCGAAGCTGTTTCTCGGCCTGGCCAAGGATGAACACCTTGACGCCGGCCTGCTCCAACGCGCGGCGCAGTTGAATGCGGCGTCCGGCGGCTTCGGCCTGTAGCACGAGTCGGGTGGCGGCCGCGAAGCGTCTCAGTGAGGCGGAGATCTGAGCGAGGATCGCGATTGGTTCCTCGCCGGCGGCCAGCAGGCGGTCGAGTTGCCGCATGGCCTCGGCCGCATTGCCGTCCAGGGCGGCGTCGAGCATCACCCAAGCGGTCTTCGCCCGCCAACCGCCGACCGATTGTTCGACCATCTCGGGCGTGATCTTCTTGTCGTCGCCGGCCACCAGCGCCAGCTTGGCCAGTTCCTGATCGAGGAGCCCCAGTTCCGGTCCGATCAGTTCGACCAGCATTTCGGCGGTGGCCTGTGGAAGTTGGACCCGGTGGGCCTGTTTGGCCCAGGCGGCCAGCCATCGCGTAAGCCGGCCGCCCGACGGGGCGTTGCAGTCGATCGCTAATCCCTCGGCCGACACCGCCTTGAACAGCCGCGTGTTGGCCGGGAACGATTTCACGTCGAGCACGAGCACGCCGGACGCGCTTGGCCGGGCGACGTAAGCCTCCAACTCCGACCGGTACCGCGTGATGAACTCGTCGGCCGCGTCGACCACCACCAGCCGTTGCCCGCCGCCGAACATCGCTATCGTGGCCAGCTCGTCGAGCACGTCGCGCAGCTTGGTCTTGGGCTCGGCCTCTTTGTCGGTCTTGGCCGTGGCCCCGTCGAAGGTCGCCAGCGAGAATTCCCCGTCGTCGCAGCCGAGCACCGCCGAACGGATCGCCAGGAGTGCTTGCCGGTGCAGAAACGGCTCATCGCCAAAGAGCACGCACACCGACCGCGGGGGGTGCTTTTCCGCGGCGGCGAGGTAATCGACGGCATGGAGCAATTTGGCCATGCCGGCGAGTATACACCAGTTTCTACAAAGCCACGACCGGTGGTCGCGACAGTCTGGTTACCGGGAGTAACTGGGCTGCATCGACGTTCGGTCGGTTTGGCCGAGCGGTTGGACGTTGCGGATGCGGACCGCGGGACGAGGCTGACCGAGCGAGACGACCCCGGGGGTTTCGAACGTGCCGACGTTGCCCGCCTCGTCGCGGACTTCCAGCCGCAGATAGATGCGTTCCGGCAAGCGTTCGTCGAGCCTCCAGGCGTATTGGCCGGTGTTTTGCAGTCCTGCGGCGATAGTGGTCCACGGCCCGCCGGGCCCCTGACCGAACGCGAGCGAAACGGGGCGGTCGGCCAGCCGGCGGTCGGAGGCCTCCCAGCGGATCACAAGCTTGCCCGACTCGTCGCCACTGCCTTGTTCGGCAGCGGTGATACGTGCAGTCGGTTTGGTCAGATCCACGCCGATGAAGATCTCGGGCAAGGCGCCTCGTGTCGGCGGCTGTCCGCCTAGCGTGGCCCCGGTGGTCGCCACGAGGCGAAAGCCGTAGATCCCTTCCTTGTCGACGGTGACCAGCAGTGGGCTTCGGTTGTCGCCGTCCAGGGCGAAGCTCCGCCACGTGCGACCTCCGTCCTGGGTTCCCCAGAGTTCAACGCGGTCGACGCCCGACGGCCCGATCGCATCGATCTGGTAGTCGATCTCGAACAGCCGCGAATTGACCATGCGTGGCCGCTCGCCCGGCGGCAGTCCCTCTTCGGCCGGCGGTGTGACGGGCCGCTCCACCGAAACGAACTGGTTGCGAATCGCCGGATTGACGCTGCCGGTGACGGCGGCGATGGGCGGATTCGCGATGTTTTGGGCGGGCCACGCCGCCTGCGGCCGATCGGTCCCTGCGTACCACGCTGGCGACGGCTTCTCGGCTGCTGTTGACGGCGGTGAATCGGCGACCGCGGCGACGCCGATCTGAGCGTGGTTGACGGCCACGTTACCGGCAGCGTCGGCCATCTCGGCACGGACTTGAAGCTCCCCACTTGGACCCTGG
>JAUWWA010000121.1 GCA_030617125.1 Pirellulales bacterium
ATTCCCCTGCTGTGGCAAGTATACTAAGGTCTGCCGCGTTCGAGTTGGTTGTTCGGGATGAGCCGGGCCTTGAACGGCTGCATCTTGCACTCGTGGAACGGAATGAGAGATGACAACACTGCATGGTATGCTACGCCCCTGGGACGAAGGGGAGTTGGAGAAGATCCACCAGGCAAGCTTGCGGGTTCTGCAGCGGACGGGTGTCCGCGTAGCGAGCGACGCGATACTCGAAATCCTCGAGGCCTCGGATGCCAAGGTTGACCGCGACAGCAGGACCGTCCGGTTCCCGGCCGACATGGTGCAGGATCGATTGGAGAACTCCCCGGGATGTTGGGATCGCGCGCCCGCCGAGTCCGGGGAGTTCAGCGTCACGGCGGATGCCGGCTGCCCGATGGTTTGGGACTATGATCTTCGCCGCTCCCGTCCCGCGCAGCCGAAAGACCTCGTGGATCTGCCCCGTCTGGTTCAAGCCCTTCCGAATATCGACGGGGCTGGGTGTCTGGTCGCCTCAGACGGCATCCCCGACAATCTGGCCGATGCTATCATCTATCGCAACAGGATGATTCATTGCACCAAAGGCGGCGGCGGCGGCCTCGGCCGATTTCCAAGCCTGTGTTACCGCATGAGCGTCGAAGCATTTGACGTGCTGTACGATCTGATCGCGGCCGCCGAGGGCACAACGCAGTTGGGTCCCACTCACGATCTGAGCTTCTTCATGGGCGTCTCAAGCCCTCTTCGATGGGGCCGGCATGAACTCGAGATCGCCAAGCACGTGATCGAGCGAGGCCAGGTGGTGGGCATCGGCGGCAATTGCATCTGCGGGATTCAGTCGCCCATTACCCCGGCCGCCAACGTCATGATCGATCACGCCGAGCGGCTGTCCGGATTGTGCATCATCACTTCGATCGACCCCAATGGTCGGTTCTACTTCTGCAACCACACCTATGCGCTGGACATGCGAAGCGGAGACATCGCAAGCGGCTCACCCGAACAGACGCTGTTGGCCCTGCTGGGGAAGCGCTTGCTTGAGCACCTGGGCTTCAACCTGGTGGTATCTCACCCCATTCTGGATACGGGCTCGCACGTGCCCGACGTGCAGGCCGCCGTTGAGAAAGCGATGTACATGTTGCTGACGGCCTTGGGCGGCGCGCGCTCCATAGGAGGCGCCGGCCAACTCAAGGAGGTGATTTGCTATGAACAGATGGTGATCGATAATGAAATCTCCGGCTACATAAAGCACCTGCTCAAGGGCGCCGACATACGCGACGACACCATCGCGTTGGATTCGGTGTGCGAGTTGGGGATAGGCGGTAATTTCCTCACCGCAGAAGCTACGATCGAGTTCCTCAGAGAATGTTACCATCCGCCACAGTTGTTCTACCGCAAGCGCATGTCTGAATGGATCCAAGATGGAGCGAAGGATACGCTGGAAGTGGCGCACGAGAAGGTGCGGCAGATCCTCTCGTCGGAGACTCCCGTGTTCCTCGACGATGACAGAATTGCCGCCATGGATGAGGTTGTAGAGCAGGCCCGCCGCAGGTTCGCCCCTGACTGGGATGCGTCCCCTTTTCTGCCGATGCCCTGAAACACATCGCTCGCACGAGACAAACGAGACAAGAGATCCTTTCCACGAGGAAAACCCAGGTTATCAGGTGATTGGGACCCGGCCTGCAGCAAATGGTGAATCTTCACCAAAACTCGCTAAGAGCATGAGGAGTTGATTCGATGAACGCCGAGAACAAGAACGCGACGTGGATCCCCGGCCGCCGAACGTTTTTGAAGGGGTCGGCTGTCGCAGCAGCGGGCGCGGCGCTGGGCGGCCCGCTGGTGGCGCGCAGCGACGCTGCGAAGGACGACGATCCAACCCCCGACCGGCATCCGAACATTGTGATGCTGATTTGCGACGGGATGCGGCTCGACGCGCTGGGAGCGATGGGCCAGACGCCCTGTCAAACGCCTGCCTGGGACAAGATGGCGGCCGAAGGGGCGATTCTTGGCCAGCATCGGACCACCGGTCCGATGTGTTCGCCTGCCCGGGCGTCCATACTCACGGGGTTGCAGCCCCACCAGGCAGGCATGCCGGGAATCTCTACCGTCTACGCGCAGACAGAAACCAGCCAAGGTCCCCTCGATTGGCCCGGCATTCGTAAGGAGCCCTTCTCTGAGCGGTTGCGCGAGGCCGGGTACGAAACGTACTATGCCGGAAAGTGGCACGTCGGCGAACACAATATCACCCGGTGGTTCGACTGGGCGGCTTGCTGCCAGGCCACCGACAGTGATTATACCGAATGGTGCAAGTTACACGGCGTACCTGACGGGTTCATCTTCCATGACCCTGTGCGAAGCAAACCCTATCGGTCCAAATACGAACCGCGGATGAGCCTCTACCGGCCGGGCGTCCTGGATATCCCCGAGGACAAGGAGCACAACCTATGGGTGCTCGGACATGCGATGGAGTTCGTTGGGATTCTCCCCAAGCACAAACCCTTCTTGCTCGTCATGAGCGTCGAGGGTCCGCATCCCCCGCTGGTTGTCCCGCAGAAGTACTTCGACATGTACGATCCTGCCGACGTAAAGAAGCCAGACAACTGGGAGGCGAACGTCCGCGAGCCGAGCTTCCTGGACAATTCGTACTTCAGAAAGATCCGCAGCGAATGGAGTGACGATTTCGAAGACTGGCGAAAGCCGATCGCGGTCTCGTGGGGCTATGTCACCTACGTGGACAAGCTCTTCGGAATCCTGCTTGCTCGCCTCGAAGAAATGGGCCTCATGGAGAACACGGTCGTTGTGATGCTGGCGGACCACGGCGACATGTTCGGGCAACATAAGATGTCCCAGATCTTCATCGCGTATGACGAAGTCCTCCGCGTGCCGTGCGTGATCAGGGCGCCGGGGCGGGTCAGCCCGGGCACACGTTGCCGGATGGACACCAGCCACGTGGATATCGCCCCGACAATCCTTTCGGCGGCAGGCGTCAAACCGCCGCCGGACATGGAAGGCGAGGACCTGCTGCCTTACCTCAGCGGCGGCGGGGCCCAGCCGAGATCGCGCGACACGTTTTGCCAATACAATATGTCGCCCTATTTCAAACGGTTTCACGGGGTGCACGATTGGCGATCCATACTTCGCAGACCGTGGAAGTACGTGCTTCACCACAACGGAGAAGCGGAACTATTCAACATCGAGAAAGACCCCGGCGAGATGAACAACGTCGCCGGTCTTGCCGCGTCGCGGAAGAAGGAGGCCGAGATGCGCAAGGCGCTGCTGGCTTGGTGTACTCGAACCGGCGACGACTTTTTGAAAGGGTAGCCCGTCCGAACCGATCGACGTGATTGCCGCCTGCCCGACTCCGCATCAAGGCGATTGCGATTTCACAGACCTCCAATTGCCACCTTGCTATAACGAAGGAGACCCTCCATGGCCAACCATCCCCGTCTGAACATGATTCTCAGGCCCACCTACGCCGTACGTCTTCTGGGCATTCTGTGTGTTGCAGTGTTCTGCCAGCTTGGTTTCTCCGACGATCAACCGGAGGGCGTGTGGCGCCAGCGGGGCTTCGAGGATTTCATCACCGGCCGCTTCGGCAACGCCGGGCAGAACCTCTACGTCTCACGCGCCGGAGTCTTACAGCGAATCCATCAGCACGACTTCAACAAGGACGGCTACTTCGACCTGGTCATCTGCAACTCGCAGGACATCTGGGAGAAGCCGCCGACCTATGTCTATGTTGATCCGCTGAGAAGCCCGACGCGGCTGGAACTGCCTGCCGACGGGTGCCGAAGCGGCACGGTGGCCGATCTCAACGGCGACGGGTTCGACGACGTCGTGCTGGGGCCGTACTACAACGGGATCCGCCGCGACCTCAACGCGTTTGTCTACTTCGGCGATCCGAAAGGCCCTGGCGAGCGACGGCAGGCTGTTCTGCCTGCCCCCGAGTGCTTGTCGGTAGCTGCCGGCGATTTCAACGGTGACGGACGTTGCGACTTGGCCTTTCTCCTCCGCAAGGAGGGCCTGCGCTTGTTCTACCAGACGGATCTTGGGTTCGAGCCGAAGCGATTCAAGACCCTTGCGATCAAAGGTGGACAGATTGCGGCCGACGATCTCGACGGCGACGGCGCGGCGGATCTCGTGGTCTGCTCGGAAGATGGGCAATTGACCGTCTATTGGGGCCACGAGACGGGGCTCAGTCCGCAGCGAAATGCCTTCGCGGGGCCCCAAGCCAAACGCGCCGCGGCGCCCGCCGACGTTCAGGCGCTATATGTCGAGTACATTAAGCCGGCGGAGCCGCTTGCGCGAGTGGTTCGGCTCGGCAGAAAGCCGCATCTACTGGCGACAAGGCGGGATGCCGTGCTGCTGATCCCGGTTCGGCCGACGCGCAAGTTCGGTAGACCGCTGCGCCTGGAGTGTCCGCACGCCATGTCGGCAGCGACCGGAGACGTCAACGGCGACAAGTTTGTCGACCTGGTCTTTGCCTGCCGCGAATCTCACCAAGACAAAGAGCGGTCGTGGATCTATTGGGGCGGCAAGGCCGGGTACAGTCAGTCGCGAAGAACGCCACTGGACAGCCACCGGGCGTGCGACGTGGCCGTGGGCGATCTCGACACTGACGGATTCGACGACGTGGTTCTTTGCCAGGCCCACACAAGCGAGTGGTACACCACCGAATCGCTGATCTACCGCGGCTCACCGGACGGCCCGGTGGGCCCGCCCGTACGCGTGCAAAGCGAAGATGCCCGCCGGGTATTCATCGCGCGAAGCTCGGCCGAGCAGCGGCCCCAGGTCGTGCTGATCAACCATTTTGCCGGGCACGTCCCGGGGCAGCCCGACGTTTCGATCTTCCTGGGCAGCGCCGACGGTTACGATCCGCAACGTCGCATTGGCGTGGCCGGGGCCGGGGCAGTGCACGCCATCGGTTGCGATCCGAACGACGACGGCAAGGTCGACCTGGTCGTGGTCAACTGCTCGGAGAACGCGGTCGACCTGGACCCGGGCTCTTACGTGTTCTACGCAGGCGCTGAGGGGCTCTCGCACCAGCCGAGCCTGACGCTGCCGACCACTCGAGCCCACGGCGGAGCCTGTGCCGATCTGAATCACGACGGCTACCTGGACCTGGTATTCGGCGGCTTCGACAATCCAGACCTCACGGTGGTCTACGGAACGGCCGATGGCTTCGACACCGAGCACCCCAAGCGGATCCGCATGGAAATCGACGGCACGGTTTACACGGACGGCCTCTGGATCGACCTAGCCGACTTTGACGGCGATGATTGGCTCGACCTGGCAGTCCCCCAGATACGTTCCGATCGGAGCTTCATCCTGTGGGGAGGGCCGGAAGGCTTCGATATTCAGCGGCGTAAGATGCTTTTGATCGAGCGGGCGGCCAACACGCGGGCAGCCGATCTAGACGGCAACGGTTATCTGGATCTTCTACTCGGTGGACATGCCCCCTCGCGCGGTATGCCGCACGACTCGTTTCTACACATCTACTTCAATGGCCCGCAAGGACTCCGACAGGATCGCTGTACCATGTTGCCTGCCTCGGGAATCAACAGCTTGGCTGTGGCGGATTTTGACAACAACGGACTATTGGACGTGTTCATTTGTTCCTACCATGCCGGGACCGTGCGGGATTCCGATTCGTATCTCTACTGGAATCGCAAAGGCCGCGGCTTCTCGGCCGGGGACCGGCTGCGCATGTTTATGCACTCGACGTCGGGCTGCGTGGCGGCCGATTTCAATGAAGACGGCTGGACCGACCTCGCCGTAGCCAACCACAAGGTCTGGGGCAATCATCGGGCATGGTCGGCCGTTTGGTGGAACTCGCCCCAGGGCTTTCGGCCCGACCGGATCACTCGGCTCCCCAGCAAAGGTCCTCACGGCATGACGCTCTCGCCGGGGAATCAGCGCGACCGCGGCCCGGAAGAGTACTACGAATCCTGCCCATTCCAGTTGCCCGAAGGCGCCTCGGCCAAACGCATTGCCTGGGAGGCGAAGGTTCCAGCCAAGACCTGGGTCAAGGCGCAGGTTCGACTGGCCCACGACAAGGATGCCTTAGGCCAAGCCCCCTGGTTCGGACCGGCGGGGCCGGGCAGTTGGCTCCAGAACAGTCAAGCCATACCCTGCAGCCGCCAGTCCGGTCGTTGGGTGCAGTATCGCCTCGCGCTGGGCGCGAACAACGGCCTGACGACGCCCCGGGTGCGCGAGGTTCGCGTCGTCTAC
>JAUWWA010000118.1 GCA_030617125.1 Pirellulales bacterium
CCATGGCCATGTGAAGCTGATCGCCGCAGTCACAGCGCAGTGAGGCCAACAGGTCGCCGGTGAAGCAGGCGGAGTGGAGCCGCACGAGTGGTTCGGGTACTTCATTTACCCGACCCAGCACGACGGCCAACGGCTGCTGGTCCTCGTACTTCACACCGTAGGCGATGATCCGGCAGGTGCCGAAGCGGGTGGGCAGATCGGCTTCGGCCAACCGGTGGACGAGTTTCTCGCTACGGCGGCGGCGGCGCAGCAAGTCCTCGATGGTGATGATGGGCAGGTCGAACCGCCGAGCGATTGCGTGCAGTTCATCGCGGGTTGCCCGATCGCCCTCGGCGCCGAGGATCTCGCACAGCACGCCGGCCGGCTGGAGTCCGGCCATTCGGGACAGGTCGACGGCGCACTCGGTATGCCCGGCTCGGCGCAGCACGCCGCCCTCCTTGGCGATCAAGGGGTAGAGATGGCCCGGGCGGACGAAATCGGACGGCTTGCTCCGCGGATCGACGACCGCGCGAATCGTCCTGGCCCGCTCCTGCGCGGTGATTCCCGTACGGCAACTGCGATGGTCGATCGGCACGGCGAAGCCGGTTTCCAGCGGTGCGGTGTTCTCGTCGACCATCGGAGGGAGTTCGAGCCGGTCGCACACTTCCGGCAGGACCGGCATGCACAGCAGGCCTCGGCCGTGCGTGATCATGAAGTTGACGATCTCGGGGGTGACCTTTTCGGCGGCGCCGACGAAATCTCCCTCGTTCTCGCGATCTTCGGCGTCGACGACGATGATGACCCGCCCGGCGGCGATGGCCTCGACCGCCTGATCGATGGTTGAGAGTGGGTGCGACATAGAGTGTCTCCAGCAACAAGCGCGATCCGAGGAAAATGCCGGCGCTATCTACCCCCACTCTTGGGGTGGCAGTTCCGCGGTGGAAGCGTGCCGGACTGAACCCTCAGCATCCATTATAGAGCGTCATCGGCTACGTGCCAGTCCTACAGCCCCCTTCGGGGAATTGCGCGAACTGCAATCGGTGCAGCGGAGAACGCTGTGCCTATCGGCAACAACGAGACCTATACAGCGTCGATGTCTGAACGCTGAACCCCGAATCCTGGGTCCGTGCCGCGATTTTGCCACGGTTGTCCGCCTACGAAAAGACAGAGCGGCAGGTCTGTTCCGCCAAACCCGGCGGCGGCGCGAAGGCTTCCCGCGCCTGTTCGAGCGGCTCCAGCAACCGGCGTGTTTTTCCCAGTTCTCGGCGTAGCTGCGAATCGCGCTGCAACTGAGTCTCGACGGACTCCTGCTCGGAATCGTCCAGCGCGCCAAGCAAGTGACCGAGCAATTGCTCTTGCACGGAATCAGTCATTTGGGAGGGGGGCATGGGTTAGGGCTTCGTTGAGCTTCCCGATGGCGGCGTGCAGGCGACTCTTGACCGTTCCGACCGGGATGTCCAGCACATCCGCCGCCTCGCGATACTTGAGCCCTTGGAAGTAAACCAACATGACCACTTGCCTGACTGATTCGGGAAGGGCGTCCACGGCCCGGCGAAGCTGGTCGGCCCGCTCGGCGGATTCGGCGTTTTCGACCGGCCCGGCTTCCGGGTTGTCGAGCAACTCGACCAAAGCCACCGCCTCATGCGCCGCGTTGCCTCCGATGCACCGATCCAGGCTGGCCATCCGGTGACGCCGATTGCGACGTTGGAAGTCGATCGCCTGGTTGGTGGCAACGGTGTACAGCCACGGGCGAACCTTTCGGCCCGGTTCGAACTGCTCACACTTCAGGTGGACCTGGAGAAACGTCTGCTGGAACACGTCCTCGGCCATCTCGGCATCACCGAGGTAACGCCGCAGGTAGCCGAACAACTCGCGCTCGTATCGGTGGACCAACTCCTCGAACGACTCCCGGTCGCCGGCGGAGCGGTACTCCAACAGCAGTTGTTCGTCGGTCCTCTCGTGCAGCCCGTGCGACTCCGGGGCAGTAAGGTGCAGGTGTTCAATCGTGCCGCTCATGATTGATACGCTTTCTGGCCCACAAGGGTTCACCCCGAATGGAAAACATCATATTGGTGCGGTCGGGAGCGGATTTGGAGCCTCTGCGATCCCCGCATTTTGCCCGTCTTCGCGACGATGGCTCGTTTGCCCATCCTTTCGGGGGGGCAAAATGAAAGTGCTCCGAACCGCTTGGTCTCGGACGATAGTTGATGAAGTGCAACTTCCGTGCCCAAGTAGTTCAAACGGCACAAAAGGCCCGCCTCGTACTTTCTTCAATCGTGCCAACGTCTTGCACTGAAAGCCTTTAGGAGTGGGAACCGCCCGTATGCAACGCTATTCGCCGACCGTGTGGCTCGACGGACCGCCTGACATTTCGTCCGCGTCGGTACAACGGCGGGCCGGTGTCGGGGCGGTAACCGTGCGGCACAACGCGGGAACTGCCAAAATGGCAGGCTGCGGAGCCATGCCCGGTGGGCCGCTGTTCGTGGTGATCCGATTTTCGTAGTGAACCGATTCATCAGGTCGGGCCAGTCGAACAACCCGAAAACCGCATGAATGCGCTCACTACGAACGGCTCAGAACCCCGGCAACGGGCTCTGCGACTCCGCCGGCACGCGTTTACGCCGTTGCGGCTTGGCCGGCGGACGGCGATCTTCCAGCCGAACGCCGCCTGCCGTGTCGGGCGCGCTGCGCAACGGCTCCGCAGCGCCGTCGAGCGGATCGCCGTGGCTGATCCCACCCAGACGCTTGCGCGTCTGCGCACAGTACTGCTTGGAAAGCTCGAACCCCAGGAAGCGCCGCCCCAGTTTCTTCGCCACGGCAAGCGTCGTGCCGCTGCCGGCGAACGGATCGAGCACCACGTCGCCTTCGTTGCTCGTGGCGCGGATGATTCGGCCGAGCAATTGCTCGGGCATCTGGCAGCCGTGCCAGCCGGCTCGCTCGCGGAACGTGCCGCACACACGCGGAAAATACCAGGTGTCTTCGTCCGCCGCGAACCCCTCGGGCAAATCCTGCGGGCGCAGTATCCACGTGTCGTCGGGCAGCCGACCCTTCGGGTTCGCTCGCTTGTCGCCGTAGACCAATTGCCGCGCCGAGGGGACCCGAACGTGCACGTCGTCGGCATTGAACGTGAACGACTCCGAGTCTTTCACCATGTAGAACAGGTGGGCGTGCGAGCGGCTGAACTTGTTCTTGCAGTTCACGCCGAACGTGTAATACCAGACGACCCAACTGCGGCACGTCAGGCCGTGTTCCTGCTGGAGCATCACCTTCAACTCGGCGGCGTACTCGTCGCCGATGGCGAGCCAGAAGGCGCCGTCGGCTCTCAGCACCCGGATCACCTCGGCGGTCCAGTCGCGGCTCCAGGCCAGGTAGTTTTCGTGCTCCCGCTTGTCGTGATAGACGTCGTAGTCGTAGCCGATGTTAAACGGCGGGTCGGCGAACGCCAGATCGACGATGCCGGCGTCGAGCTTCCTCATGCCGGCGATGCAATCACCACATACGACGGTATCCAAACGAAGCGGCACGGTGCTGTTCCTCCGTGAAGGTTGGCGCGGCTTAACGGTCATGTTTAGCGGGGCCGCAACGCGGCCCGTGATAGTCGGATTTGCGCGGGCCGCGTTGCGGCCCCGCTAAACGAGCAACTCCACGTTTGCAGTGATACAGACCACCAGATCGTCTCATCCGCCAATATCGTAGCATGGTCCGCCGCCGCCACAAGCTGCTGCTGTGTCGTGGGCACGCGCCCCCCGTCCGGGCCGCCCGCTACTGCTGCAACGAATACAGCAGCACGTTCAGGGCGATCCGCGCGGCGTCTTCTCGGGTGTAGCCGCGGCATTCGAGCGAGTCGTGCTTCTCCAGGGCGCAACTGATGTCGTAGGGCGAGAAGATCACGCCCCAGCGGTCGCCCAGGCGGATGCCCTCCAACTGCGGCGCCACGCGGCGCACGGTGGCCTTCAGCGGGCCGCCGCCGCGCGGCCGCGGATCGCGTCGCTCGACCGTCTTGAGATCGTAGCCGCCGTACGTGGGCGTCAGCAGCGGGTCGTCGGCCGCGATCGGCTGAATCTCTTGCCGTGGAAAGGTCAGCGCCATCTCCCGGCGAAACGACGCGGTGAACGCGCTGCTGGCGCAGATCGAATCGGCCATGAGCATCCCGCCTCGCTCGACGTACGTCTTCAACTGCCGCCGTTCGCTGTCGGTCAGCCGGAAGGCGTTGCGGCCGTGCATGAAGACCAGGTGGTAGTCGAACAGCGCCTCGTCGGTCAGCGCGAGCAGTTCCACCTTGGGCCGGGTGCGGACTTTCAGTTCGCGGCCGGCCGTATCGAGCAGGTTGATCAGTGCCCGGGGCGCGGCGTTGCACCCGCCGCCGTGCCGCAGCTTGGCGATGTACAGCTTGCCGCGCTCGAACGGGTCGCTGAGTTGTCGGTCGGCCCGGGTTCGGAAGCTCTGCTCCTTACCCTTGAGTTCCCGGTTGGTGGCGTAAGCCAAGATGTTTGTGCCCAGGGCCAAGGCGGCGTCGATCTGGCGCTGGACGACCGGAGTGTACTTCCGCTCGCGGCCGCCGCGAGCCAGTTCCCAAAGGCACGAGAGCGACGGGCGGGGATCGCCCGGCGGATTCCGCGGCGCATAGACCACGCTGGTGCGGCAGCCGAACTCGATCCCCCACAGCGGTCGGAGTTGATCGGCGGGGATCTTCTCTTCGGCGCGCCAGATGGGGTGTTCCGGCTCGAGCAGTTGCAGCCGGTACTCGGGCTCGGGGAATATCAGCCGCACGAGTTCCCGAAAGCCTTCGTCGAAGCCCGTGCCGCCGCAATAGCCTTCGGCGAAGAGGAACCCGCCGCGGTCGAGGTAGTCGCGGAGCTTTCGGGCGAGGTCGCGCCGGCCGCCGGCGGTTCTCGGCAGCGGGCTGCGGTTGCCGCAGAAGTACAGCACGGGCGATTGAAGCAGGTCGTCGACCTCGGCCATCCTCAGGTTGGTCACCTGCCAGGTGAGGTCCAGTTCCCAGCGGGATTCGACGTATCGGGCGAGGTTGTCGACGTCGCTGCGATGTTGGTTCCAGTCGTCGGCCGCACCGCGTTGCAGCTTGGCCATCAGTACGGGACGGCGTCCCTTCGAGAGGAACAGCAGGGCCAGGCTGGTGCCGATCACCGGATTGTTTTCGGCATGGCCGGCGCCCTTGAAGAAACCCGAGAGGTTGTCCTGCTTGCTGACCAGGTACTCGGAGCCTATGCGGTACCAGTCGTGCTTGCCGATGAATCGCCGGGCGGTGAGCCGTCCGACGCGTTCGACGCCGTAGAGGTAGTAGAGCAACCAGCCTTGGCCGGGGCCGCCGGGGTTTCTGGTCACCGAGAAGTTGCGTCCGAGCCATTGCAATGCCCGATCGAGGCGGTCGTCTTTCACGGCGCCCCGTCGGCAGCATTGGATGCGGTTGCCGACGGTCTCCGCGTCGCTTTCGCGGACCTTGTCGGCGGTGATGATCAACGAGGCGATTCCGGCGCAGGTCATGCTTCCGGTGCCACCGACTCCCTTGTAGTATCCCCAGGAGCCGTCGACGTTTTGGCAATCCTGCCAGTACCGCTTGGCGCCCCGCCAAGTCTGGCTGCTGACTTCAACGCCTGCGCGCTGGTCCTCGTGCAACGCGAGCAGGGCGAACTGGGCATTCGAGTTGTCGCCGCTGCTGCGGGTGTGGCCATACGACCACGCGCCCTTCCTCGGCCCCTGCTGCACCTGCGTGCTTTCGAACCACTTGACGTTTCGGGCGATGAGTCCCTTGTCGGTGGAATAGCCGGCCTTGCAGAAGACCATGGTTTGCAGCGCGGCGGAGTAGGTGGCCTTCGGCCGGAGCTTGCGGAGATAGGCCAGCGCGCGTTGGATGTGCGGGTCGTCGGGCTCGACGCCGGCATTGAGCAACGCGAGGGTGCACAGCCCGGTAACACCCCCTGGCTGGTTGACCCACTCGCGCCAGGAGCCGTCGTTGCGCTGCTGCTGTTTGAGATAGCCGACGGCGCGGTCGATGGCCTCGCGGACCTGCTGAGCCGAGACATCCGCCCGCGCAATCGACCCAAACACCCCAATCAGGACCCCGGCCAGCAGGGCGATGACGATCGGGCGTTTCATGGCTTATCTCTCCCCGTCCGACGGCGACGGCAACGACACCATAAGTATCTTAGAATTCAGAAGTTAAGTCGGCAACAGCGGCGGCCCCCGCTGGGTGTTCCTGCTACGGGGCGGTAGAATAATAAAATGTGCACGATATGGACGTTTAGCGGGCGCAGCGGTCACGATATGGCCGTTTTGCGGGGGGGCCCCGCCCCCCCGGGGCGCGGCAAAGCGGAATGGCGCCGGCCCCGCGCCGCGGGCGGGGCCCCCCCCC
>JAUWWA010000402.1 GCA_030617125.1 Pirellulales bacterium
AGCCGGCTGATTCTCGACCTGAACCGGGCCTCGGAAGCGGTCCAGCGGAGCATCGCTGAGCTACGCGAGATGGCCGCCGGCCTGAAGGCCGTGTTTCTAGCGTTTTGCACCTAAAAACGGAAGAGCCACCAATATGGCGACGCCAAGAACGAAGGGTTTCTGATCGGCATTGCTCCTTGGTACTTCCCGCCGAACTGGATCTGGATATATCCCGAATTCCCGGAACAACTCACGGCGGGGCCCGACGAGTTCCGTTATGGCTGGGGCCTCTATGTCCATCTGCCGGATCGGGGCAAGAATGCCGTGCCCGAAAATCACTACGCCTTGATGGACATGGAAGAGGTGGACGAGACCACCTCGCCGGCCACGCGGCGCGTTCTGAAAAAGAACCATCGCGTGCCGCTGAAGCTGCGGCGGGTGTTCCAGTTCCGGCCGTACCCGCACTACTCGTACGAAGCCCTGGCCACGCTGCTTGAGCCGTTCCAGGAGAGCCTGAAACGGTCCAAGAACGTGACCTACGCGCTTTCGGTTCGCATCTTCAGCCCCGAAGGCAAGCTGCTGAAGAAACACCAAATCGAGTTCTGCAACTTGCCCACATATCTTATCACCCACATTCCCCTCAAGTATCGCGGCATACAGATGCCCTTCGGCACCCGCTCGGCCGTCAGCATCGGCGACCTGACGGGCGACGGCCAGTGCGATTTCCTCCACGCGCTCGACGCCAAGTACAAGGCCGCCTACAACCTGGCCGGAGAGGAACTGTGGACCTACGAGGACCACGACCAGCCGAGAGTATACAACTCCGTGGCCACCCGAGTCTACGACGTCGACGCCGATGGACGCTGCGAAGTGATCACGCTCCGCGACGGCAAGCTCTGTCTACTGGACGGAGCGACGGGCAAGGTCAAAAGAGCAGTGCCCTGGCCCAAACTCCTCGGCCGACGGTTCGGTTTGGAGGCCCGGATCTTCCTGGCCAACCTGACGGGCAACGAGGGCGCCGATATCCTCGTGCTCAACGGATATGCGAGTAACGCCTTTGGCGGTGACGTGACCATGACGGCGCTGTCGGGCGATCTGAAGACGCTATGGGAACGGGCCGACTTCCAGGCGGACGGCGCGGTGGGCATGCACAGTCCCAACGTGGCCGACGTCGACGGCGACGGACGGGATGAGGTCTCTTTCGGGACCACCATGCTCGACGATGACGGCTCGATCATCTGGCGATTGCCCTACAAGCCGCATTTCGCCAACGGCGGCGGTGACCCCGATCACGTGGACGAGGGCGACATCGGCGACGCCGACGATGACGGCAAGCTGGAAATCTTGTTTGCCAGCGGCACGCTCGTGGATGCCGCCACGGGAAAGGTGCGATTAGACAGACTGCCCGGGATAGCCAACGGCCAATGGCTCCGCATCCGCAAGATCCGCGAGGATCTGCCGGGCAAGCAGTTGGTGATCGCGAACAAGTGGGCCCCTCCGCTGCTCTTCAGCGCCGAGGGCAAGCCGCTGGAGTGGCCCTTCCCGTTTGCCTCATGGGACCTTGTCGACTGGGACGGCGACGGCGTTACGGAGCTGGCCGGCGGCGGGCTGGTGTGCGATCGGCGGGGCCGCGTGGTCGGCGTGTACGATCCGCTGCAAAACTTCCCGCAGTTCTGCGACGTGACCGGCAACGGACGCCAGGAGGCCATGCCCTGGGGGCTGGACATGCACGGACAGCGCATCACCGTTTTCAGCTCGGCGCCGCGGCCGGAGAAACGCAGCCACAAACTGGCCGTGCCGCGGCACTTGTACAATTTCCGCGATTGACTGCGATTCCCAAAAGGAGGACCCCCCATTATGACCTGAACACCGATGACATGATGACGGGGCGCGTCAGAGAAGCAAGGCGATGAAAACGCGATGCAGGCGGAACGACCAGCAACGATGGCGACCGCTACCTGCACCAAATCTACTTTTCTACCTACACCAAATCTACCTACCCTAAATTCAGAAGGAGAGTTGAGATGAAAACGCTCACACGAACCTTAATTCTCGCGACTTGGGCTTTGGTCGTGATGCTGAGCGGGAGCATGGCTTCCGGCGCCGTGGTCAGTCATTGGCGTTTCGAGGAAGGCCCGGCCGACGGGCTGGTCTCCAGCGCCCAGGACAGCGTCAGCGGACACCACGCCGCACCCAATAATGGGAACGAGATACTCCGCTATCGGACCGACGTTCCCTGGTTGCCTGGCGGAAACGGCGTTAAACGCCCTATATAAACTCGTCCGACTCAGCACTGGCTGCAAGCAGCCAGTGGCATCCTGCGTCGGGGCCTCGTTCCCATGCTCCGCACGGGAACGAGGCGATGTAGACGCCATGCCGGCGAATCGGCCGGCATCTACGACCATAACCACCGACTACCGTCACACGGCCGAGCAGATCATTCCAAAGCTTCGAGAAGCAGTCCACTCGTCCGCAAGGAGGACGGCTGTTTAGGCATACTGCCATGCACATTTGAAGTTATGTAAGGAGAAAGAAATGATCTCGGTATTAAACTCAAGGAATCGACGGACGAATCTTGCGTTTACACTAGTCGAACTCCTGGTTGTGATCGCTATTATCGGTATCCTCATCGCGCTGCTACTACCCGCCGTGCAAGCGGCGCGCGAGGCCGCGCGGCAGATACAGTGCAGCAATAACCTCAAGCAACTGGCCCTGGGCCTGCACACTTATCACGAGGCTTACACGACGTTTCCCGCTGCCGGATACTGCGGCGCCACCAATTACGCCGGCTGCCACACGTGGATGGAGTCGCTGCTAGCGTACATCGAGGAGATCGCCGTGTACGATCGGCTCGACTTCCACATCCAGCTCAACCAGCCGCCAAACAGTTCCGCCTTGCTGGACTATGTGTTCCCCGGCGGCAAGTGTCCCTCTGATACGTTGCCGGCGCTGCTTGATAAC
>JAUWWA010000199.1 GCA_030617125.1 Pirellulales bacterium
CGACCATGCGAGAATCGTGACGTTATGCTCAGCCGAGCGACTTCTGGTTAAGCCGCTTCACATTCCAACACTTGAGGGTCAGACCCATGCAACGCATTTTCCAATTCACCTTGACTGTTTCCGTTCTTTCATGGATGGCCGCCGGTGTCAGTTTCGGCTCGGATGGAGTCGCTTTCGGCCCCGACGCACTGGAATACGACGCGACGCGGCTGTTTGTCGCCGACCGCCCGCAGTTTTTATTCGACAATTTGTTCATCGAGTCGGTGCAGAACCTGACGCGCCGGATGCACTCGCCGCGGAAGGTGCCGGCGCCGCTGATCTCCAGCGACCGGCCGTGGGAACACATAACTTACTTCACCTGCAACGCCTGGCGGGTGTTGCGCGATCCGGCCGACGGCGTATTCAAGTGCTGGTACGAAGACTGGCTGATGCACCAGGACGAGTGGTGCAAGAGGCACGACTGGTACGGGGGTAGCGGCGGGCCGGGTGGATCGTATCCCACGCGGTATCTGTTTGCCCGTTCCCAGGACGGCCTGAAGTGGGAAAAGCCGAAGCTGGGGATCGTGATCGAGGACGGGCACGACACGAACATCATCTTCGGCGACCGGGAATTCGGCACGGTGCATGCGGCGTACGTGCTGTTGGACTCGCTGGAAAAGGATCCCCAGCACCGCTTCAAGATGCTGTTCAACCATCGCCCCCGCGCCGGTTTGCCCAAAGGAGTCTTTCACCCGGGCCATACCGCTTGGGCTTCTTCACCGGACGGCATTCGCTGGAAACTCTGGGGCAAGTTGCCGCAGCTCGGCATCTGGGGACCCCATCTCGGTGACGTTCAAACCGTCTCCATCGATCACGAGTCGCGCACCTACTTGCTCAACACGCGGCACAACAAGCTGAGCACCGCTTTTCTCGACCCTACCAGCCCACGCACGCGTTACAACAACGCCTGCTATCTGGGAAGTCCCACACAGCAGAACAAGCGGCGGATCTCCCGCGCCGAAAGCGCAAACCTGCTGCAATGGCCGGAGGTCCAGCCGCTGCTGACGCCCGACGAGCGGCTCGACAACGTCGACGACACCTTCTACGGGATGGTCCAGTACCGGACCCACGGGATGTGGATCGGTTTCCTGAACGTGTTTCATATGACCGAGAACATGATAGACGTGCAGTTGATCTTCTCCCGCGACGGCCGGCGATTCAATCGCTTCATGCCGGGCCGGGCGTGGCTGAGAACCGGAAAGCCGGGCGCCTGGGATCAATACATGGTCAACATTTGCAGCCCGCCGGTGGACGTGGGCGACGATCTGTACGTCTACTACGGCGGTTCGAAGAACCATCACGACTGGTGGCTTTGGAAGAACCCCGGCGACAAGGGCTTTTCCGAGGACATGTCGAAGGTAGGCTACTGTCTCGGGCTGGCCCGGATGAAGCGCGACCGCTTCGTCAGCCTCTGGGCCGGCGCCGTGCGTCAAGGCATCCTTGTTACCCGGCCATTTTATTCCTCCGGCGGCAAGTTGCTGCTCAACGCACGGTGTGCCGAAGGGGGGCGCATCGAGGTGCAAGTGGCGCGCGGATCGGGTAAGCGGATCGACGGTTTTGGGCGCGACCAGTGCCAGGCGTTCGCGAGCGACGCCGTGGCGCATCAGGTAACCTGGAAGGACGAGCAATCACTGCCCAAAGGTTGGCTGAAGCTCCATTTCTTCATCCGCGATGCGGACCTGTACACGTTTCGGGTGAAACGTTAGCTTGCTTGCCGAGGGCGTTGGGGAAAGTATGTTTTCGATCCCAAGAGGATGATCACAGCCATTGTTCGTCGGATGTCCAGTCTGTTTGCGTGGCCGGCGGACATGTTGCCGCACTGGCACCCTCCTTTACGAAGCTTCGTGATAACCAGCAAAACAGGAGAACCAAACAATGATTCATGTTCATGCCAATTGTGTTGTTGCTTTTCTTTTGTCGACGTGGCTTGCCGTGGCGGCAGCGGCGGCCGAGCGGGTCGCGATTGTCGTCGATTCCGCGGCCGGGCCGCGGGTCCGATTCGGTGCACACAAACTTGCTATGGAACTCCGCCGCGCCGGACTCGAACCGGCGGTAGTTGAGAAAGCGAACTCCGCGCAGTCCGGCTGGCGGGTCGTGGTGGGTAATCGTCGGAAGAGCCAAGTGATACGGACCATGATTCGCAGCGGAAAACTGAACCTAAAACAAGAACCGCCGGGCAAGGAAGGATTTGTCCTGGCCAGCGGCGAGGATAGGACGATTGTGGTCGCCGGCGCGGACGACTCGGGTACGCTGTACGGGTGCCTGGAGTTGGCGGCTCGAGTCCGTGCAGCCGGCACGCTGCCGAAGAACGTGGACTTCGCTGACGCCCCCGTGTGTGTCCTGCGTGGTCCGTGCATCGCAATGCAGAGGCCCGAGTTGGTCTACGACAACGCCTGGTACGACTTCCCCTACACCGAGGAGTTGTTCCCGTTCTTCTACGATAAGAAGCACTGGCGGCGGTATCTTGATTTTCTGGTCGAGAACCGAATGAATACGCTCTATTTGTGGAACGGCCATCCGTTCACCTCGTTGCTCGAGTTACCCAAGTATCCGGAGGCCCGGGAGGTTTCCCGGGAGCAGCTTGCGAAAAACATCGAGATAGTCCGCTGGCTCACTCGGGAAGCCGATCGCCGGGGGATCTGGGTTGTTCAGAACTTTTACAACGTCCACATCTCCCATCCTCTGGCCCGGGCACACAAGATCCCGTTCCAACAATCGCGTCCGGCGGAGATCAGTAAGCTGTACATGCGGTATTGCGTCAGCGAGTTCGTGCGCAACTACCCGAACGTCGGCTTGATGCTATGCCTGGGTGAAGCCCTTGCGCCGGACCGGTACGATGCGGATTGGATGTGCCAGGTGATCATTCCCGGTGTGAAGGACGGCATGAAGCAGGCCGGGCTTCGCCAGCAGCCGCCGATTATCTTGCGAGCCCACTCCACGCCGATCGAAGAAGTGGTGCCGGCGGCGCGCAAGCTCTACAGCAACATCTACACGACGCACAAGTGGACCGGCGAGGCGCTCTGCTGGAACAACGCACGCGGCGAGGTTCGGCGCCTGCACGAGTCGCTGGCCAAGCTCGGGGCCGGCCACATCATTAACGTTCAACAATTGTCGAACCTTGAGCCGTTCCGGTGGGGCTCGCCCGGCTACATACAAACGTGCATGCAGAACGCCCGGAAGATGGGCGCGATCGGGTTGCATCTCTATCCGCTGCGGAACTGGGAGTGGCCCGTCACGGCCGATAAGGTCGATCCGCCGCTGAAGCAGATCGACCGCGACTGGATCTGGTTCGCGGCCTGGGCCCGCTATGCCTGGAACCCGGATCGTGACCGGCAAGCCGAACGAGAGTACTGGATCGGCCGGCTGGCGCAGATGTACGGAACCCGCCAGGCGGGCGAAAAGATTCTCGACGCCTACCAGGCGGCCGGGCCGTGCCGGCCCATGCTTATCAGACGCTTCGGCATCACTGAGGGCGGACGCCAGTGCTTGGCGCTAGGAATGCTGATGACCCAACTGGTCAATCCCAATCGTTACCGGCCGTGGACGCTTCTTTGGCTGTCCAACGCCCCCGAAGGCGAGCGCCTGGAGGAGTGGGCCCAGCGCGAGTGGAACGCGCAGGAGCATCACGGCGAGACGCCGCCGCAGGTGGCCGACTTGGCCGAGCAACGCTCCGCCCAGGCGGTTGCCGCCATGGAAGCCGCGCGGCAGCACGTGAGTAAGAACCGCGAGGAGTTCGAGCGTCTGGCGAACAACATGCATTGCGTGCAAACCCTTTCGCGCTGCTACGCCGCCAAGGCCAGGGCGGCGATGCACGTGTTGCTCTACAAGCACAGCCGCGACGTGGCCCAGTTGGACCGGGCCGTACCGCTTCTCGACGAAGGCCTGCGCCAATACCGCCGGCTGGTGGAGCTGACCGATTCGACCTACCGCCAGGCGTGCTCGTTACACTGGCCCGGGCGCGAGATTCCCTTCCAATGGAGCAAGCTAGGGTATAAGCACTGGCGTGATTGCCTGCCCGCCTATGAACAGGAAGTAGCCAACTTCAAGCACAATCTGGCCGCACTCAAGGCGGACACGACGCTCGCCACGGCGGACACGACGCCCGCGGTGGCGGACACCGACTACAAACCTTTCCCGCCCGTGGCAGTGAAGCTGCTCAGCCCGCAGTGCGAGACGTTCGAGGTCAAGCCCGGCGCCAAGCTGTTTACCGGCCGAGGCAACGTGATCAAGGACTTCGCCGCGGAACACCGAGGCCACGTGATCAAGGACGTGGCCGCGGAACTGCGAGGATTGCAGGGCATCCGGATTTCCTACACCGCGGGCAAGGGAAAGGGCGTGCGCGTGGAATTTGAACTGCCCGAGCCGGCCACGATCCTGGTCGGCTTCGTTCGCGGCAACGACCGCACCTATGCCAAACCGCCCGAGTTGGAATGGGACGTGGTCTTCAGCAATGCCGTGCTGGTCGACGACTTTCCCCAGATCGACGTTTGTGCACACCCCTTCCCTGCCGGGCGTAGCGACGTCGACTTCGGACGCGGCAACTACGTTATTCTTGGATTCACCAAAGCTTCGCAGTCGCTCGAACCGCGCGTGGTTTTCAGCGCCATGATGAATGCCCTGATGAATGTTGACAAGCTGTTCGAAACCGGCATGGGGGTGTCACAATAGGACTTCTGTTTGGAAGTGGTCGGGGACAGTTGCGTCTGATGCTGTCAGGACGGCCGTATTTTGACTCCTTGTGCGAATCCAGATGATCAATAGGCGGCTGGAATGAAACACGCATCCCCGTGAACGTGGAAACTTTGCTCACAAGTTTCCAAGGGATTCTTGCGCAAGGA
>JAUWWA010000277.1 GCA_030617125.1 Pirellulales bacterium
CCCGGTGCTGAAAACGCCAAACATCGACCAAAATGTGGGGCGCCTGTTGGATCGGCTCGATCGGCTGGGCGTGACCGGGAACACGATCGTGATCTTCATGTGCGACAACGGCCCCAGCGGACGTCGCTACGTCGGGCCGATGCGCGGTAAGAAAGCAGAGGTCCATGACGGCGGGATCCGCAGCCCGATGTTCGTGCAATGGCCGGCGCGGTTGAAGGCCGGCGCGACCAGCGATCGCATCGCCGCCCACATCGACGTGATGTTCAACCTGAAATCGGGCCAGCACGAAATCTCGCCCTACCAGATCATCATGAGGCGACAATGAAGCCTCTTGCCCGGATGTTCTGTGACCCGGGTGGGTGTTGTCTGCTGGTGCAACAACCGCCGGGGAGCGCCGCTGCCGCCGTGGCCCCTTCGTGATACGCTCCCCAATCCCCTTGACGCGACTGGCTGGAGCAAGGAATACTGAATAATGATTTTGTTTCCCCTTTTCTCTCTTCCCGCTCTTGCCCCGTTACATCATTTGCATAGTGAGATCAGCTTGCCGCCGGTTTGACATAGATTCCCACCGTCGCCGGCGGGTAGGTGCGGATGTCCCAGGCGTCGGCGTCGCCGAACAGGCCGAAGTCGAATCGCCGATCGGCCTCGACGACGAACATGCTCCCGCCCGGGGCCGACTCTCTCAGGCCGCCGATCAACTCCAGCATCTCGTCGGTCCGATCCACGTAGAAATCGTACGGCGGCGAGCAGAAGACGACCCACGGCGTCGTGCCCAAATCGCCGTGGCGTCGCCACCAGACGAACACGTTGGCGGTGACGATTTCGGCCACGTCGGCGCCGCCCAGGGTGGCGACGTTGCGGCGGATGACGTCGGCCGTGGGAAAGTGCTGCTCGATGAGCGTGGCGGACGCGGCGCCGCGACTGAGCGCCTCCAGCCCCAGTGCGCCGGTCCCGGCGAACAGGTCGATGGCGTGCTTTTCCCGGATTGCCGGCCCAAGAAGGTTGAAAATGGCCTCGCGGAGGCGATCTTTCATGGGTCGGATGCGCAGATCGCCGCTGTAGAGGAGCTTTCGGCCGCGGAAGTGGCCGCCGACGATCCGCAGTTGGGGCGAACGGCGTCGCCTCGGTTCGCGGTTTCTTGTTGATTTTTTGCCGGCCATAGTTGTTGCCGCAAAACGGGTGCCGCAAAAGGGGACTGGCGCCTTCTGTCGCTGATTTCCGACCGAACCCCCGTTTCCAAAATCCGCCCGATATGGTAGCATACATAATTTGGGGCGGGAAGGCTTCCCCTTTTCCTCATTTCCCTTTTTCCCGCTTACACATGAACTACAAACGACTGAAGGTTATCAGGAATCTGAAGATGTCTCGACATAGTTTTTTGGCTTGGTTCTTCCTGCTGATCCCGATTTGCGGCCTGCCGGCCCGCGCCGAGGAGCTTGCGGCGAAACCTGGCCAGGCCGCCGCCGAGTTCGAGACTGCGTTCGGCCAGTTCAAGGAAATATTGAGCGAACTAGGTATCCTGCAAAGCGAATACCGCCGGGCCGACGACGGGCGCCGGGCCGAAATCAAGAAACGATGGCAACAACTCGTCAAAAAAGGAGATACTTTGCAACCGAAACTCACCGGTGCGGCCGAAAAGGCCTTTGTCGAAGCACCCAATGCCGACGAAAAAGTCACCGAGTTGCTCATGGACCTACTCATCGGCCACGTTGGAACCGACAATTACGAGGAAGCGTTGCGGCTTGGCAAGCTGCTGGTGGAAAACAAGTGCGACGACCATCGCGTTTACAACCTGGCCGGGTTCGCGGCGGCCGCGACGGCGGATTTCGACGCCGCCGAAGAATACTTCAAGCTCGCCCAGAAGAACCATCTGCGCATCGGCGTTGGGCAGCGCAGTCTGGACGGCTTCGTCCACGCGTTCCGACAAAAGCCCGCCAAGTACAAGGAGGCCTGGGCGAAGGAATGCAGAATCCGCGAGGCCGAGGCCAAGGCCGGCGACCTGCCGCGTGTGCTGCTTAAAACCAACAAGGGCGACATCGAGATCGAACTGTTCGAGAACGAGGCCCCTAACACCGTGGCGAATTTCATCTCGCTCGTCGAGAAGGGGTTCTACGACGGACTGACGTTCCACCGCGTGCTGCCGGCGTTCATGGCCCAGGGCGGTTGTCCCGAGGGCACCGGCGCCGGCGGTCCGGGCTACCACATCCCCTGTGAATGCTACCGCCCGGACTACCGAAGGCACTTCCGCGGCACGCTGAGCATGGCCCACGCCGGACGCGACACGGGTGGGTCGCAGTTCTTCATCACGTTCATCCCCACCGGCTACCTCGACGGGCGGCACACGGCCTTCGGCCGCGTGGTGGGCGGCATGGGCGTGCTGCACAAGATTCAGCGCCGCGATCCCGAGAAACCCAACCTGCCGCAACCCGACAAGATCATCGAGGCCAAGGTGCTGCGGAAGCGCGACCACGCCTACGTGCCCAAGAAGGTCGGCGATGAGTTTGACGAGTGAACGTGCCGATTGAGGCTCTTGAGTTGAAAAGGGAACCCACCATGCGACATCACGTTCCAGTAGTGATCGAACAAGACGAGGATGGCGTATTCATCGTCTCGGTTCCGACCCTGCCCGGCTGTCACAGCTATGGACACACCATCGACGAGGCGATCGAGAACATCTCCGAGGCGGTTGTGCTCTGCTTGCAGGACGAAAAACTGAAGGACAGTCCTCGGTTTGTTGGTGTGCGCGATTTAGAGGTAAGCCTTTGACTGCCGTACCGGTCATTCCCGCACGCACATTGATCTGGGTTTTGAAGAAGCTTGGCTTCGTGGAAGTACGAAGCCACGGAAGCCATCACCGCTTTGTTCACCCGACGGTCGAAGGACCACTGTGCCGATTCATGCCGGAAAGGACTTGCCGCGAGGCCTGCTGCGAAAGATCGTGACGCAAGACGTGGGCATGACGATGGACACGTTCGTTGCGTTGTTGTAGTCAGCGGGACGTAGGGAGCGGCCGAGCGGCTATTGCTCCATCACCTCCTTCTCCCGGGCCTTGGCGAGGCCGGTGGCCTGGGATTCGTACTGTTTGGTCAGGTCCTGGATCTCTTTCTTGGCCCGGTCGCGATCGTCTTCGGAGAGGGTCTTTTTCTTTTCGGCGGCGTCGGCCGATTTGTTGCCGTCGCGGCGGATGTTGCGGACGGCGACCTTGGCCTCCTCGGCGAGTTCCTTCACTCGGCCGACCATCTTGCGGCGGACTTCGGTCGATAGCGGCGGAACGTTCAGCCGGATGACGTGGCCGTCGCTTTGCGGATTGAAACCGAGGTCGGCTGCCAGGATCGCCTTTTCGATGTCCTTAACGGTGTTCGGATCGTAAGGGCGAATGACGATTTGCGTGGGTTCCGGGGCGCCGACCGAGGCGATTTGCTTCATGGGCGCCGGCGAGCCGTAGACCTCGACCTTCAGCGAGTCGACCAACCCCGGGTTGGCCCGGCCCGTGCGAATCCCCGCCAGCGCGCTTTTCAACACGCCGACCGCCTTTTCCATCCGTTCTTCGACATCGAGGAGGATTTCATCCACTGTCATGATAACTACGCCTCGGCGGCATGCACCAGCGTGCCGACGCGTTGGCCGCGCACGGCGTTCTCGATGTTGCCGTCCTTGCGGAAGTTGAACACGAGAATCGGCATGTTGTACTGCATGCACTTGGTGATCGCTTCGGGATCCATCACCCGAAGGTTCTGACGCAACACGTCGTCGTAGCTCAGATCGCTGTAGAGGACGGCGTGGGGGTTCTTTTCGGGGTCGTCGCTGTAAACGCCGTCGACGCGCGTGGCCTTCAGCAGCACGTCGGCGTCGAGTTCCAGCGCCCGCTGGGCGGCGGCGGTGTCGGTGGTGACGAACGGGCTGCCGGTCCCGGAGGCGAGGATGATGATGCGGCCTTTTTCCAGATGTCGCCGTGCGCGGCGACAAATGTACGACTCGGCCACGCCGTCCATGCGGATAGCGGTCATCAGCCG
>JAUWWA010000193.1 GCA_030617125.1 Pirellulales bacterium
GCCGCATCCTCCGAGACCCCGCCGATCTCGTACAACACGGTCCCCGGCCGGATCACCGCGGCCCAAAAATCGGGCTCGCCTTTGCCTTTCCCCATCCGGGTTTCCAGGGGGATCGAGGTGACCGACTTGTGGGGGAAAATGCGGATGTACAGCCGGCCCTCGGCGCGCAGGTACTGCTGCGCCGCGATCCGGCCGGCCTCAATGGTCGCCGCGCTGATCCAGCCGCCCTGAACGGCCTGCAAGCCGAAGTCGCCGAAGACGACCCGGTTGCCGCGCGAGGCATTACCTTTTATACGCCTTCTTTGGCTTTTTCGGTGCTTTACCCGCTTTGGCATCAGCGGCATCGATCTCGTCCTCGCTATACATACCCTGGTTGATCCACACCTGCACGCCGATGTGGTCCTGGGCGATCTTGGCTTCACAAAAGCCGTAGTCGATCTTTGCCCGCAGCGTGCTCAGCGGGATGGAGCCGGCAATCTGTTTTTCACGCCGGGCCATTTCGGCGCCGCCGAGCCTGCCGGCCAGTTGAATCTTGATCCCCTTGGCCCCCGCCTCCATGGTTTGTTCCATCGCCCGTTTCATCGTGCGTCGGAACCCCGACCGCTTGGCAAGCTGCTCGGCCACGTCCTCGGCGACGAGCTGGGCGATGAGTTCGGGCCGACCGAGTTCCTCGATTTTCAGATTGACGCGTCGTCCCGTCTTCTCCTGTATTTCTCTCTGCAACTCTTCGACCCGCTCGCCCTTGCGCCCGATCAAGATACCCGGCCGCGCCGAGAACAGGATCACCTTAATTTCGTCGCGCGTGCGTTCGATTTCGATCTTTGCAATGGCCGGATACATCGGCTTACCGCCGCGATCCTTGCGATTCTTGATGAACCGGCGGATCTTATGATCTTCGACCAGAAGCTCGCCGAACTCCCGCTTGGAGGCGTACCAGCGGCTCTTCCAGCCGGTCATGATCCCGGTGCGGAATCCGATCGGATTGACTTTCTGACCCATAACTCCTAATCCAACGTTACGCGAATGTGCGACATCCGCTTCTTTATGATCGACGACATGCCTCGTGCCTTGGGCCTGAGACGCTTGAACTTTGGCCCCTGATCCACTCGAACATCCACCACGACCAGGTGACGCAGATTCGGGGCTCGGCGGTCCTCGGCGTTGGCCAACGCGCTTTTCAGCACCTTTTCCAGCATCCGGGCGCCGCGATTGGGCTGATACCGCAAAATGTCCAAGGCCTCGTCGGCGAACTTTCCGCGAACCAGATCGGCCAGCGGCCGGACCTTCCGGGGACTGATCTGCGCGAATTTGTGCACCGCTTCGTAAGCCATCTTATCGCTTGCCCTTTCCACCATGGCCGCGGAACGTCCGCGTCGGCGCGAATTCGCCCAGCTTGTGGCCCACCATCTCCTCGGTCACGAACACTTTCAGGTGGTTTTTTCCGTTGTGAACCATGAACGTATGTCCGACGAACTCGGGCACAACCGTGCATGCCCGGGCCCACGTCTTGATCGGCTCCTTGAGCCCCGCCGCGTTCTGTGCTTCCACTTTCTGGAAGAGCTTCGGATCGATGTAGGGCCCTTTCTTCAGTGATCGGCTCATGGTTCTGGCTTTCAGCTTTTAGGCCGTTTGGCCCCGGCGGCCGCGCCGGGAAGGACGCGCCGCCGTGCCGGCGGCGGTTAGACTATATTTTCAATAACCCGTAACGTTTCGAACGCCGTCGGCGGACGATGGCCTTATTCGAAGGTTTGTGTCTCTTTCGCGTGGATCCGCCCTTGGTTGGTTTTCCGGTGGGCGAGACGGGGTGTCGGCCGCCCTTGGTTCGTCCTTCGCCGCCGCCGTGTGGGTGGTCGACGGGGTTCATCGCCGTGCCGCGGACGTGTGGCCGGCGACCAAGCCAGCGTCGGCGTCCGGCCTTGCCGAACACGATGCCCATGTGGTCGGCGTTGCCGATGGGTCCAACGGTCGCCCGGCAGGTCGCCGGTACGCGGCGGATTTCGCCGCTGGGCAGGTTGATTTGTGCCCAGCCGGCGTCTCGGGCGGCCAAAGTCGCTTTGGTCCCCGCCGAGCGGCACAACACGCCGCCGCGACCGGGCTGTAACTCGATGTTGTGGATGTCCATGCCCAACGGGATGTTCGTCAGCGGCAAGCAGTTGCCGACCGTTACCGGCGCATCCCCCCCGCTGAGCACTCGGTCGCCCACCTTCAAACCTTCCGGGGCCAAGATGTATCGCTTCTCGCCGTCGACGTAGTGCAGCAGCGCAATGCGGCTGCTGCGGTTGGGGTCGTACTGGATTGAATTCACCACGGCGGCCACGCCGTCCGTGTTGCGGCGGAAGTCGATCGAGCGGTACTTCCGCTGATGTCCGCCGCCGCGATGGCGTACGGGGATTTTCCCCTGGTTGTTCCGTCCGCCCGTGCGCCGCTTCGGCTTGAGCAACTTCTTCAGCGGCTTTGCGCCCGGCGTCAAGTCGGCAAAGTCGCTTACGGTCGCTCCGCGGCGGCCCGGCGTGATCGGCTTGTATCGGCGTATACCCATTGCTCTTAAAGCCGCGACCGGCGGTCGCGCCCTTCTTGTCGCGACCAACGGTCGCGGCTTTTTGTTAGAAGAAATCAATCCGATCTTCGGGGTCCAATGTCACAACGGCCTTTTTCCACGCTTTGGTGGTCCCCCAGCGGAATCGGGTGCGTCGGGGTTTCCCCTTGCGGTTCTGCGTGTTCACCCGGACCACCTTCACGTCGAACAACTCCTCGACCGCCTTGCGGATGTCGTCCTTGCCCGCCATCCGGTTCACCTCGAAGGTGTATGCGTTGTGGCGCGTGGCCTTGTGCATGCCCTTTTCGGTCACCAGCGGCCGGAGGACGACCTGGTGCGCCTCCAACTCGAGTTTCGTCTTGGTGACGTCCTGTTTCACGGTAGTCTTGACGGCGACATTCCGGGCCATGGCCTGACTTTCCTTCTTCCGAGTCGCCCGATTTCGCGGCCGTCGCTCTCGTGCGGAAGGCGTCCAACGCGCTTCGAGTCATCAGCACCCGCCGCGGCCGCAGCACGTTCAGGGCGTTGAGTTCCGCCACCGGCATGACCGATACGTCGGAGAGGTTCCTGATGCTTTTGTAAACGTTCACGTCGTAACCGTCCACGGCCACCAGGAGCGTTTGCCCGTCGATCTTCAACGCCTTGAGGATCTCGGTCATCTCGGCGGTTTTCGGCGTCTCGAACGTCAACTCGTCGATCAGCGTAACCTGGTCGTCGGCGATTCTCGAGGCGACGGCCATTCGCGTGGCCAGCCGCAGGGCCTTTTTCGGCAGCCGGTAGGACCAGTCTCGGGGCCGTTTCGCGAAGATGTGTCCTCCGCCGACCCGAATGCCGCTGCGCCGCGAGCCAGCCCGCGACCGCCCGGTCCCCTTCTGCCGGTACATCTTCTGGCTTGCCCCGGAAACCTCACCGCGGCTCTTCGTTTTTGCCGAGCCCTGGCGTAAGTTGGTCTGGTACATGACCACCGCGTCGTGCAGCAGTTGCTTGTTGATGCGCGGAGCCAGTGCGGCCGTGTCGATCTTGTACGTGTCGACCTCCGCGCCGGTCCGATCAAAAACAGGAAGACTCACCATCGCGTCCATTCCTCGTAAAGCGGCGGGCAAGCCCGCCGGCTAAACTCCCAAATCCCTAAATCCCCAAATCCCTAAATCCCTAAATCCCTAAATCCCCAGCCCCCATGAAATACGTCATCATCATCCCCGACGGTTGCGCCGACGAGCCGCAGGAGTCGCTCGACGGACAGACGCCGCTTCAGTCCGCCTGTGTGCCGGCGATGGACGCGCTGGCGGCCGCCGGCGTCGTCGGCCGCTCGAACAACACCCCCGAGTGCCTGCCGCCGGGCTCCGACGTGGCCAACTTGAGCGTGCTGGGCTATGATCCGATCGAGCACTACACCGGCCGGGCGCCGTTGGAGGCCGCCGCCAGAGGCATCGAACTGGGACCGGAAGACTGGGCCGTCCGGTGCAACCTGGTGACCGTCGAGGACCAGGTGATGCGCGATTTCACCGCCGGGCACATCTCCAGCGAAGAAGCGGCTGGACTGCTTGGGGCCGCTCAGGAGCGGCTCGGCGGCGGACGGCTGGAGTTCCATGCGGGCGTCGGGTACCGGAACCTGCTGATCTACCGCAGCTCGGGCGGCGAGCCGCCCTTTTCACGCGATACGACAACCACCCCGCCGCACGACCTGACCGACAAACCCGTCCTCGATGCGTATCCCCGCGGCCCGGGCAGCGACGTGCTCGTGCGACTGATGAGCGAAAGCATGGAGGTGTTCGCCGACCATCCGGTGAACGTCGCGCGGAGCGAAGCGGGCAAGCTGCCGGCGACGAACATCTGGCTGTGGGGGCTGGGCAGCACGCCGCAATTACCCCGGTTCGCCACGCAATACGGCAAGAGCGGGGCGATGATTACGGCCGTCGATCTGTTGCGTGGCCTGGCCGTGCTGATCGGCTGGCCGCGGATCGACGTGCCCGGCGCCACCGGATACACCGATACCGACTATGCCGCCAAGGGGCGCTGCGCGAGCGAGGCGCTGCGGGAGTTTGATCTGGTCTTCGTACACGTCGAAGCGACCGACGAGGTCTCGCACGAAGGCGACGCGGCGGCCAAGGTCAAGGCCCTGGAGGAAATCGACCGGCACGTCGTCGCGCCGGTCCACGAGGCGCTGAAGGGCCACGGCGAGTATCGCGTGCTTGTCATGCCGGATCATCCCACGTTGCTTCGCACGAAGACCCACGCGCATGGCTTCGTTCCGTTTGCGATGGCCGGCGCCGGCATTGAGCCCGACGCGGCGACCACCTACGACGACCCGACGGCGGATCAATCGCGACTCGTATTCGAGGAAGGCTGGAAACTGATGTCGCATTTCCTTAGTTAGTTCCCGCCTCCACGCGGCGGCCGGCTGACCCACTATCCACTATCCA
>JAUWWA010000389.1 GCA_030617125.1 Pirellulales bacterium
CGCCGACGACTGATGAGTGATACCGCATCGAGCAACCGAGGCGTACAGCCATCTCCGATTCCCGGGGATGCGGGAAAGCCCCACACTGACACTACGTCTTCGTCGTCCCGCGGGCGGATGCCCGTGCGGGACGATCAGCCGACGATCATCTCCTCGCGACCGCCGATGGCTTCCGCAGTGATGTCCGATTCGGCCGCCCGAATCCTCGACGGACAGGTCGTGCCGGGCGACAGGTTAGGGCACTTCGAGTTGGTGGAATACGTGGGCGGGGGCGGCATGGGTCGCGTGTTCCGGGCGGTGGACACCCGGCTCGCACGGCCTGTGGCGCTGAAGATCCTCCCGGCCGACCATGCCACCGACGAGGAAACGCGGCAGCGGTTCCGGAACGAGGCCCAGTCGGCCGCCCGGCTCGATCACGAAAACATCGCCCGGGTCCACTATGTGGGCGAGGACCGTGGGCTGCAATACATCGTCTTCGAATTCATCGAAGGAGTGAACATCCGCACACTGGTCGAGCAGAGCGGCCCCTTGGCATTGGCCGAAGCGGTCAGCTACACGTTGCAGGTGGCCGAGGCCCTGGCGCATGCTGCCGCCCGCGATATCGTCCATCGCGACGTCAAACCGTCGAACGTGCTGATCATGCCGGACGGCCGCGTGAAGCTGATCGACATGGGGCTTGCCCGGCTTCAACGGGTCGAAGGCGCCGCGGCCGATCTGACGGCCAGCGGCGTGACGCTGGGCACATTCGACTATATCTCGCCCGAACAGGCGCGCGATCCACGCAACGCCGATATCCGTAGCGACATCTACTCGCTCGGCTGCACGTTTTTCTACATGCTGGTCGGCCGTCCACCGTTCCCGGAAGGGACGGTGCTTCAAAAACTCCTTCAGCACCAAGGCGACCAGCCGCCGGACGTGCGCGAGTTTCGCCCCGAGGTCCCCGAGCGGGTGGCCCGCGTGCTGCGAAAAATGCTGGCGAAAGATCCTAGCCATCGGTACCGGGACTCTGATGAGCTGCTCGGCGATCTGCTCGTACTCGCCGAGCAACTTGGATTGCGTCCGCTAGGTCCGGGCGGAAGAGTGTTGGTGCCGCCGCGGGCTCCGAAGGTATCGTTCTGGCACTGGCACTTGCCGTGGGTTGTGCCGGTCGCCGCCTTAGTGTGCATCGTGGCTGTGCTGGATCTATTATCAGCGCCGTCGGCGCGCGAAGAGAGCCAGTTGCAGCCGCTGCCGGAGGGTTGGACCCGCCCGGTCGCCCGGTCGGCGGAGACGCCGGATCGGGCACCCTCGATTTTCCACGGTCCCGGTAAGGCGTTGGTACCGGAAGCTCCGCAAGAAGAACCGTCGGCGGTGCTTCCTTCCGTTAAGCCGGCGCCGGCGGATCAGGTCGACAGCACGGTTGCCCCGCAGCAGGATGAATCCGGCGGCGCCGGCTCTGGCCCCGAAGTCCCCGCCGGCAGCGAACCGAGCGGCACGCCATCGCTTGACCCGCTCGGTCGGCACGTTGCCGATCTTTCCGCCGCCGGTGAGGTGACGGCCGAGGCGTTGGTCGGCGGGCTGTCGGCGGGCGATGCCGCTTTCTACGGGTTGACTATCGGTGAGGACAGCCGCGATCCCTCAGCGAGGCTGAGCGGAGTCATCGGCGCATCCCCGCAGCCTGCCAAGGCAGCACCGGCCGGCGAATCGGTCATGAAGCGCCCCGGCCTGCTCGTGGTTGACCACGCTGCCGAGGGTGAGAACGCATATCGCACCTTGAGCGCCGCTTGCAAGGCAGCGACGGACGGCGACGTGATCGAGTTGCGTTACAACGACCGGCGCGAGGAGCGCCCGCTCACACTAGCTGGCGCGAAAGTCACCATTCGCGCCGGTGAAGGCTACCGGCCGGTGGTCGTCTTTCGACCTAAGCAAATCAGTCCGTTCGAGCATGCTCGCGGCATGTTTAACCTGGCGTCCGGCCGGTTGACGTTGATCAACGTGGCGTTGGAATTTCACGTGCCGCGGGACGTGCCCGCCGATAGCTGGGCGCTGGTGGCAATGCAAGGCGGTCAAGCGGTCCGACTGGAACGCACTTCGCTTACCATCCACAACGCCTTCGACGACGCGAGGGCCTATCATCCTATGGTGGACTTCTTCCGTGCGGATGTGGCACCAGGCGCCGAGATGGCGATCGGTGACGATGATCCCATCACAACGGTGCGGGCGTTGATTGAGCTGGTCGACTGCATCGCCCGGGGGGAGGCTAACTTACTGCACGGCATCGGCTTGCAGCCGATCGAGTTGAGTTGGGAAAACGGCCTGCTGGCGACCACCGACTGTCTTCTTCTGGCCGACGGGGGACAGCAAGCGGCGCAGCAGGGCCACGTGCTGCGCGCCGATCTTCGGCACGTCACCGCGGTGGTTCGCGGCGGGTTGTGCAAGCTCTCCGACAGCCATCTCGCACCCCACCAGTTGCCGCTTCAGCTCAATTGCGCGGACAGCATCGTCATCGGCGACGCTACGTTGATCCAGCAGATAAGCGTCAGTGAAGTGGACGAACTGCAGCGGCGGATCACGTGGTCCGGCGACCGGAACTTTTACGAAAACTTTACCGCCTTCTGGGACATCCACGACGTCGAGGAGAAGCCGCTGGCGGAACCGATGGACTTCGACAGCTGGCAAGTATACTGGGGCCCACGGGGGGAGAACCTTCCGGCACGCAACGCGGTAGCTTGGCGGCGGCTACCCGACGCCAAGCGCCCCTTGCACACGCACACGCCAGCCGACTACTCGTTAAGTGACTCGGCAGCGAACAACCCGGCGATCGACGCGGCCAGCGACGGCCTTAACGCGGGCATGCAAGCCGATCGCCTTCCGCCGCTGCCGGCGCCACCAGTCGTGGAAGAGCCCGAGGTGGTCGAGCCATCGGACAGCACACGGTGAAGTGAGTCTTCGTTCAACCTCTGCGTCTACACCAGGGGGCTGGTGGCTGAGCGTAGCGAAGTCCCAGGCTCGTCATACCGGAGCATCGCTGTGCCTCAGTCACCCTTACATTGCTTCATCCACACTAGCG
>JAUWWA010000331.1 GCA_030617125.1 Pirellulales bacterium
AAGGCGAATGATCACCGCGTTGGAGCAGGTGGTCGTCTACGATCCGGACAATGCCAGGGCGCACCTGCGATTGGCGGCGGCCTACCTGCGCCGGTTCGATCTGGTCCAGCACGGGGCCGAGAACGCCATGCCGCTTGCCCAAATTCGCGAGGCCGCATTCGCGGCGCGAGCGGCCGCTAGCAACCAGGCGCGCCGGCGCGAGGCCGAGCAGTTGCTGTCGCGGACGATCGGCGACCACGGCAAGCAACTCGCCGCGGCGCTGCGGCACACGCGGCAGGGGTTGGCGCTGTGTCCCCTCCAAGGCGAGGGCTACCTGTACATCGCGGAACTGCGTTTCCTCGAAGGGCCGGAAACCGAAACGACCAGGCAGGCGTACGTGGATCAGGCGCTTCGGGTGCGGCCGTACGACGGCGCCGTGTTGTTCGAGGCAGGGCGGGACGCCTGGCAGGCGGGAAACCCGCAGCGATGGCTGAAGCTATGGCAACGGTCGTTCCGCAGCGGTCTGAAACACCAGAGGCGCTTGATCGAAGCGCTGGCCGGTCGCGTTCCGGTCGCGTTCATCGTGCAGACCTTTCCGGTGGAACTCGAGGGTGCGAGAATCCTGCACGAGCGTTGCCGGGAACTCAACGACGCCGAGCAATTGGCCCAGACCGCCGGTTACCGCGCCCGGCTTGCCCGGACCGAAGCGCAGAACCTCGACGGCGACGAGGCCACCCGCGCCTGGTTGGAGGCGTTGTGGCTCTACCGCGAGTTGGATGATTGGGACAATGCCCTTGCATGCGCCGAAAGCGCGCTGCGGGGCAATCCCAACCACTATGCCGTGCGGTTCGACATGGCTCGATGCCTGATCCGGCACGATCGGTTCGCCGAAGCGGAAACGCATCTCAACTGGTGTTTGCACCGTCGGCCCGGCGACGAAAGGTTGCGAAGCCTTGTCCGGGAAGTCGTCAGGAAGCAGGTCGACCGCCCGGCAACGGCGACACGTACCGAAAGCCCGTTGTCGCCGAGACGCTGACGAGGAGGAACTCTAGGAGAATCCGTCTTGAGTCGCGCGAGTCACGACAATCCGAGCCGATTTTCCGTCGTGCCGTCCGGCGCCGAGTCCGGCGCCGGCGCGACCGGGATAATGCGGCAGTGGAGGCGTCTGGCATGGTGCACGGCGATGCTGCTGCCGGTGTTCGCGGCGATCTACTACCTGAGTTTTTGGCTCCGGTTCGAGGGCCCGCTCGGCCCCGTCGAAGCGCGGTGGTTTTCCACCACGATCGGTTGGGTCGTGTTGCTGAAGCTGGCGGTCTTCCTCGCGTTTCGGGTGTATCGCAGTTGGGGGCGGTTCGTCACGTTCTACGACCTGGTTGCGCTGGTGCAGGCGGCGACAGTGAGCATGTTGCTGACCGTGCTGGTCGACCGTTTCTTTCTTTCCACGCCGAGCATTCCCCGCAGCGTGTACCTGCTGGACTGGGGCACGACGATCGTGATGATCGGCGGAGTGCAGGCCGCGTCGCGGATTGTGCGCGAACGCAATTGGACGTCGCTGCTTTCCGGCACGACCAAGGTCCCCGCGCTGATCGTCGGGGTCAACGACGCCGGCGAGTCGCTGCTGCGATCGATCCAACGCAACGGGCGGCTGAGATACGACGTGGTCGGATTCATCGACCGCGACGCGCGGCGGATCGGCACCTGCATTGGCGGCGTGCCGGTGGTCGGCGCCATCGACCGGATCTGCCAACTCGCCGAGCGCTACGGCGTGCGCGAACTGCTGATCGCCGGCGACGAACTCACGGGACGCCAAATGCGCACGCTGCTCGAACAAACGCGGCAACATGCCGTGCACGTAAAAATTCTGCCAAGCCTCGAACAGTTGATCAGTGGAAGGATCGCCGTACGGCCGCGAGATGTCTCGATCAACGATCTGCTGCGTCGCGAACCGGTACGGCTCGATCTGGAGAACATCCGTCAATGGATCGACAACCGCACGTTGCTGGTGACCGGCAGCGCCGGCAGCATCGGGGCGGAAATCTGCCGGCAGTTGCTCCACTTCTCGCCTAAACGCCTCGTTCTGGTCGACCGTTGGGAGACCGGGCAGTTCTTTCTTCAGCGGGAACTCACCGGGCAAACACCCGACGTCGAACTTGACGTCCAGATCGCCGATGTCCTCGACAAAAAGAGAATGCGGCAGATTCTCAACGTTTCCCGGGCAGACATCATTTTCCACGCCGCCGCCTACAAGCACGTCCCGTTGATGGAGGACCATCCCGGCGAGGCCGTCAAGAACATCGTCCTGGCCACCCGACAGCTTGCCGATTTGGCCTTGGAGCATGGCGTGGAATCATTCGTACTGATCTCCACCGACAAGGCGGTCAATCCGACCAGCGTGATGGGGACGTGCAAACGGGTGGCGGAGTTGTACGTCCAGTCGCTCTCCGAGTCGTCGTCCTGCCGGTTCGTGACCGTGCGGTTCGGCAACGTGCTCGATTCGGCCGGCAGCGTCGTGCAGGTCTTTCGCCGGCAGATCAGCCGTGGCGGGCCGGTCACCGTGACCGATCCGCGGATCGAGCGTTACTTCATGACCATCCCGGAAGCCGCCCGGCTGGTCATCCAGGCCGGCGCCATCGCCGCCGCCGGCGAAATCCTCGTGCTCGACATGGGCGAGCCGGTCCGGATCGTCGACCTGGCCGCCGATATGATCCGGCTCTCCGGACTGGAGGTGGGCCGCGACGTCGAGATCGAATTCACCGGGTTGCGACCGGGGGAAAAGCTTACCGAGGAGCTGTACGTCCGCGGCGAGACGCACCTTCCTACCCGGCATCCCAAGATCACCGTGGCCGATCGCACGCATCCCGATCCGGCCGCCATCCCCCTTGCGATCGAGCAGCTCTTGCGGCTTGCGGGCGATCGGCCGGAGTTGGTGGTCGAGCAATTGCAGCGGATTGTTCCCGAGTACGTTCGCTCCCATCCGCCGCGGCAGTCCGAGCCGCCGATGGCGGCATAACGCCGCTTTGCGATGGTCGCTGCTTCATGAACTCCACGGACCGTCGAGTTCGAGGATGAAATCCACCGCGGCGATGTCGGCCGTATCGTTGCCGCCGGCGGCGGCTTGGGCGCGGACGTGCTCGAAGCCGTAAACCCAGGTGACGGCGTTTCCGGCTGCCAGCCAGGCGCGGTCGGCCGAGGCCTCCAAGTGGTCGTCGCCAGCCGAGTCGAACAGGAAGGCCCGGTCGTTGCCGCCGGCCGAGCCGTCGGCATGGAGGTGCTCGAAAAACTTGGCGCGGTTAAAGAAGCCGCTGCCGTACAGCCCGCCCTCGACGGCGTTCGCATAGAAGGTGTCGTCGCCGGCGGAGTCGTAGAGTCTGGCGGTGTCGTTTCCGCCGGCCGTGGCGAAGGCGTGGACCTCTTCGAAGAACTTGCCGCGGTTGTAAAAACCGTCGCCGGAGAGCATCGCTTCGATCGGGTGGGCGTCGAAGAGATCGTCGCCGGCGGAGTCGTACAGCTTAGCCTTGTCGTACCCGCCGGCGGTGGC
>JAUWWA010000210.1 GCA_030617125.1 Pirellulales bacterium
CATTCATCATTCATCATTCATCATTCCACGTTCCTGCTTACCCTTCACTAACCGTTTCGCGGATGACCTCCTCGATGGTAGTGGTTCCATCGAAGACCTTTTCCAGACCGGAGCTGCGCAACGGGTGCATGCCGGTTTGCATTCCGGCGTCGCGGAGTTTTTCGGTGGAAGCACCGCGGTTGATCAGTTCGCGGACCTGGTCGTTCATGGTCAGAAACTCGAACAGCCCGGTCCGGCCCTTGAAGCCCGTATTGTTGCAACTGGCGCAACCCCGGCCGCGGTAGAACTTGCGGTCAATCACGTCGTCGGGGGTGAGATCGAGCTGGGCGAGCGTTTCGATGCTTGGTTGCGTCTGCTCCTTGCACTCCTTGCAGATTTTTCGCACGAGCCGCTGCGCCAAGATCGCCTCGAGCGTGGCGGTGATCAGAAACGGCGGCACGCCCATGTCTCTCAGCCGCGTGATCGTGTTGGGGGCGTCGTTCGTGTGCAACGTGCTAAACACCATGTGGCCGGTCAGCGACGCCTGCACGGCAATCTCAGCCGTCTCCAGGTCGCGAATTTCGCCGACCAGGATTTTGTCCGGATCTTGCCGCAGAATCGAACGCAGACACTGCGCGAACGTGTTGCCGATCGCCGGGTCGATCGGCATCTGCACGATCCCGTCCAGGTCGTATTCGACCGGGTCTTCGGTCGTGATCAGCTTGTCTTCGATGCTATTCAGCTCGTTTATCGCCCCGTAGAGCGTGGTCGTTTTGCCCGATCCGGTCGGGCCGGTGACCAGCACGATCCCGTTCGGCTTGCGGATGACCTCGCGGAATCCGGCCAGGACCGACTTGCCCATGCCGACCATGTCCAGGTCGAGCATGACCACCGAGCGGTCGAGAATCCGCATCACGACGCTTTCGCCGAACATGGTCGGCAACACACTGATGCGCAAATCGACGGGATGCCCGCCCACGCTCAACCGGATCCGGCCGTCCTGCGGCAAGCGCCGCTCGGCGATGTCCAGATCGGCCATGACCTTAATTCGGGTGGTAATGGCGAAGGCCAGGTGCCGCGGCGGCGGAACCATCTCGTAGAGCATCCCGTCCGACCGGATGCGAATCTTGAACTCGTCCTCGAACGGCTCGAAGTGTAAGTCGCTTGCCTGGTCCTTGATCGCCAACAGCAACACCATGTTCAGCAACTTGCGGACGGGGGCACTGCTGGCCAATGCCTCCACACTGGTCAGGTCGAACGCGCCGTCGCCCTCCAACGCCTTGGCCGCCGCAAGCAGTTCGTCGTCCTGTTCCATGCCGGCGATCAGCGTTTCGACGCTTTCGCTGTCCAAGGCGTAGTAGCGATCCAGGGCTTCGAGGATATCGTTCTCGGTGGCCACTACCGCACGGACGTCGTAGCCCAGAAAGGTGCGCAGTTCGTCGATGGTCGACAACTTCTGCGGATCGCACATCGCGATCGTCAGCGTCTCATTCTGGAAACTGACCGGGACGACGCGGTAGAGCTGAGCCATCGGCTCGGTGATGTGGCCGAGCACTTCGGGCGGGATGACCACGTCGGCGAGGCTGATTACCTGCATGCCCATTTGCTCGGCCAAGGCCTGAGCAAGCTGGTCGTCGGTAATCAGGCCCGCCGCAATGGCGACCTGGCCGAACAGCTCCCCCGGCCTTTCCTGCTGTTCCTCGAGCAGCAAATCACGTTGGTCCTCGGTGAGAAACCCCAAGTCGACCAGGATTTGACCGATTCGCCGAATTGCCATCGCGGTTGCTCCTTAATAACAGATAGCTCTACTTCACCTTTTCCATTCGCTTGCGGCTTTCCTCCTCGTCCTCGAGCAAGCCGCGTTCGGCCCGGGCGATCTTCGCGGAGAGTTCGTCCACGTCGGCGGCCTTCAAGAGGATGTCCTTCTTTTCGACGAGTCCCTGTTGCCACAACTTAAACATGTGATCGTCCAACAACTGCATGCCCAATCGGTGGCCCGTCTGAATTGCCGAGTTGATCCGAAAGGTCTTGCTTTCTCGAATCAGGTTGGCGATGGCCGGGGTCACCACCAACAATTCGTAGGCCGCCACCCGGCCGCCGCCGATCTTCGGCAGTAACGTCTGCGACAGGATCCCGATGATCGCCACGGACAACTGCGTGCGGATCTGCTCCTGCTGGTTAGTAGGGAAGACGTCGATGATTCGGTTGATCGAGCCCTGGGCGCCGGTCGTGTGCAAGGTGCCGAACACGATGTGGCCCGTCTCCGCCGCCGTGATCGCCGTCTCGAGCGTCTCCAGGTCGCGCATTTCGCCCACCAGGATCACGTCCGGGTCCTGCCGCAAACCGCGGCGAATCGCCTCGGCGAAAGTGGGCACGTCCACCCCGAGTTCGCGCTGGTTTATCGTCGACATCTTGTGCGTGTGATAGAACTCGATGGGATCCTCGACCGTGATAATGTGATGGTCGAAGTTCTCGTTGATATAGTCGACCATCGCCGCCAAGGTGGTCGTCTTGCCCGAGCCCGTCGGACCCGTTACCAAGAGCAGGCCCCGAGGCCGGCGGCACAACTCCGTCAACGCCGGTGGTGTTCCCAGGTCCTTAAAGTCCAACAGCGTGACGGGAATCAGCCGCAAGACAACCGCCACGTTCCCGCGTTGCTTGAAAACGGAGACGCGGAAACGGGCGATATCGCCGAACGCGAATCCGAAGTCCGCCCCGCCCACTTCCTGCAACTCCTGCTGGCACCGCTCCGGCGTGATGCTCTTCATCAAGGCCGTCGTATCTTCCGCCTCCAAGACCTTCGTCTCCAACCTCAGCAGGTGGCCGTCCACGCGAATTACGGGCGGTTGGCCGACCGTGAGATGAAGGTCGCTCGCTTTGCGGTTAATAACCGTGTGAAGCAGTTTGTCGATTAGGATAGTAGCCATTCGAGTTGTCTTTCCTTTTTTGGTGGACGCGCCTGGAGACGAAATGGCTGCCTGAAGCCCCGCTGCGTTGGGGGCTTCGCTGGCGAGGAGCCTCGCCCGAAAAGCCTCTCTCGGCCTGTTCCGCCGGGCGGAGCGGCAGGGTACCTCCCACTCCACGTGTTAATTATTCGCGATTTTCCGGAAATCTCAAGCGATCTCGGACGGCAGGCTCAGTCAGTATCCCCTTGCTTAGCTACACGGTATACCTCGTCGAGTGTGGTGATGCCGCGGCACACCTTGTCAATGGCGTCCCAAAAAAGCGTTCGCATGCCCTCGGCAACGGCCGTGCGTCTCAACTCTTCGGTGGGAGCCTCGGCAAACGTAAGTTCTCGCAGCTTGGTCGACAGCAACATCAACTCGAAGATGGCCAACCGGCCGCGGTACCCGGTGCCCTGGCAATTTCCACACCCAACCCCCTTGGCGAATGAAGCGCCTGATACCATTTCGGGAGTGATGCCTGCGGTGTCGAGCACGGTTTGGCTCGGGGTGTAGCGTTTCCTGCATTTCTGGCAAACCACGCGTACGAGCCGTTGCCCCATGATGGCGACGACGCTGCTTGCGACGAGGTAGGCGGGTACGCCCATGTCGATGAGACGTGTAACGGCACTAGGCGCATCGTTCGTGTGTAGCGTACTGAATACCAAGTGTCCAGTCAGAGATGCCTGGATTCCCATCTGCGCCGTCTCCAGGTCTCGCATCTCGCCAACCAAAATGATGTTCGGCGACTGTCGCAACATTGCACGAATCACCCGCGCAAAATCCAGCCCAATCTCGTGTCGAATCTCCACTTGGTTCACCCCGGGAAGGTAGTATTCGACCGGGTCCTCCGCGGTAATGATTTTTTTCTCCGGCGTGTTCAGCTCGTTCAGCGCCGCGTACAGCGAGGTCGTCTTGCCGGAGCCGGTCGGGCCGGTCACCAGGATAATCCCGTTGGGCCGCTGGATCAGCCCGACGAATTTCCTGTAATCTTCTTCGGAGAACCCCAACTGTCGCAGCCCCACTTTGATATTGTCCTTGTCCAGGATCCGCATCACGACCGACTGCCCGTGGTTGGTTGGAATCACGCTGACGCGTAGATCGAGTTCCTTGTCGCCCACGGTGACCTTGATGCGGCCGTCCTGCATCCGGCGGCGTTCGGCGATATCGAGCTTCGAGAGAATCTTGACACGCGAGAGCACGGCCCCCAGCAACCGCCGGGGCGGGCTGTCCCGCTCGATGAGCACCCCGTCGATGCGATAGCGGATCCGAATCCGGTCCTCGAACGGCTCGATATGGATGTCGGAGGCCCGAAGCTGCACTGCCTCAGTGATGATCAACTGAACCAGCCGCACGATCGGGGCACTGCTCTCGTCGATCTCCTCCTCCGCGCCCTCCAGCTCGTCTTCCGTCTCCGTGAAATCGATCGCCGTGTCGGTGAATTCCTGGAGCATCGAGTCGGCACTCTCGCCGACCGTCTGCCCGTAATGCCGGTTGATGGCCTCCAGGATGCTTTCCCGCGGCGCCAAGGCGATTTCGATCTGCCGATTGAGGATGAAGACGAGTTTGTCGATCGTCTCGAAATCATTCGGGTCGCTGACGATCACCATCAGTTTGCCGTCGCTCTCGGCCAGAGGGATGACCGCGTTTTCTCTGGCGACCGACTCGGGCACGAGTTCAACGACGGCCGGCGGGATGGCGACTTCGCTGAGGTTAACGTAGTCGCAGTTGTGCTGCTCGGCCATTGCCCGCATCACGTCTTCGCCGGTCGCGTATCCCAGGCGGCTGAGCGCGTCGGCCAGTTTCATGCCCGATTGGTCGGCCATCTCGACGGCCTCGGCCAACTGCTCGG
>JAUWWA010000181.1 GCA_030617125.1 Pirellulales bacterium
CCAATCCCCAGTCCCCAGTCCCCAGTCCTCACCATGGGCATCTTCGACAAGTTCAAACAAGGTCTGACCAAGACCAGTCGACTGCTAAAAACCGATATTCGCGACCTGTTCAAGGCCGAAGGCCGCCTGGTCGATCAGGCGTTTCTCGACGAGTTGTTCGAGACGCTCATCAAGACCGACATGGGCGTGGTCGCCGCTGAGGAAATCATCGACGAGATCGGCGCCGCCTTCCGCGCCCGGGTGGTGCACATGGACGAGATTATCGAGCAGATCAGGCGGAAGCTCAAGTCGCTGCTAGCGCAGCCGACCGCGCCGATCAAGCTCGCCGAAAGCGGGCCAACCGTTATCATGGTGGCCGGCGTGAACGGCTGCGGAAAAACCACGTCCATTGCAAAACTCGGTCAGATGTTTCTGGAAGATGGCAAGAAAGTCGTTCTCGGCGCGGCCGACACCTTTCGCGCTGCCGCCGTCGAGCAGTTGACCATCTGGGCCAACCGCCTCGGCGCGGAGATCATAACCGGCGCCGGCGGCAGCGACCCGGCCAGCGTGGCCCATCAAACCGTCGCTCGGGTGCTCGAAACCGGCGCCGACGTGTGCATCGTCGACACGGCCGGGCGGCTACAGACGCAGCAGGGCTTGATGCAGCAACTCACCAAGATTCATCGCGTGCTGGGCAAGCAGATCCCCGACGCCCCGCACGAGGTCCTGCTCGTGCTCGACGCCACCACCGGCCAGAACGGCATCAGCCAGGCCAAGCACTTCACCGACGCCGTATCTTGCACGGGTATCATCCTGGCCAAGCTCGACGGCACGGCCAAGGGCGGCGTGGTCGTCGCCATTCGCAAACAGGTGGGTCTGCCGGTGAAGTACGTCGGCGTCGGTGAAAAGGCCGAAGACCTGGCGCTGTTCGAGCCCGACTCCTTCGTCGATGCCCTGTTTGAGGACATGGCGAGTAGTTGAAGCCCAGTGGGGCTACTTGCAGAGGCTCGTAGTGACCCAATTGATCGGGTTGGTTCGGGTCAAATCGCCCAAGAACTGCATGAATGCGGTCGCTATGACCCGTCGGCGGCCGGATCGACCGCGTGCGCCGGTGCTCGATGGTTGGTAACCTTGCCGACACTTCCGCTACAATCCGTCATCGTTCCCTGATCGTTACGGTTTCACACGCACCGCGCGCCAGCGCGCGGGCACTCAGCGTTGAGTATACACATGTAGCCGCAGAGTTTCCACAGTCGTCAAAGTTTCTCGCCCTATTGCCTTGACTTGTCTATTTGTTCGCATTCTGTGCTTTTTACTGTTGATCGGGTCTGGCGAACGGGCCGATAGCAGGATTGTTAGGATCGGCAACGGCAGTCGCCGTGACTGCTGCACGGCGCGCTGTGCCCACCCGCAACATCGCTTGCAGTCACAACATACTTTCCCCATTTCCCCTAATGTGGAGTACCCAGTTATGAAGATCGCCAAGCTAGCGATTGCCGTTGGCATGGTTGGAGTCTTGCTGACCGGTACTGCCATGGCCGTGGACGTCGTGGCACAGACTCCGAGCCAGCCGACGTTGATTCGGCAAATCGCGTTCGATTACGATGATTACCTTTACTTTGCGCCGGAGGAGCAGCCGAGCATATCGCCGAGCGACGTATCCGAGCCGTCCCAGGAGGAAGCGGTCGAGACAGCCTGCGACGCCGGTTGCGATTCGTGCCGCAATTCTTATCGGCACTACGGCTGCGGCATCACGATTGGCGGTTGGCTCGATCAAGGCTTCACCTACAACCCCGCCGACCCGGCGAACCGTTGGAACGGCCCGGTCACCTTCAACGACCGCGCCAACGAATACCAGATGAACCAGCTCTACGTGTACGCCGAGCGCGTGGCGGAGACCCGTGGTAGCGGCTGGGACATCGGCGGGCGCGTCGACCTGCTCTATGGCACCGACAGCCGGTTTACCCTGGCCCGGGGTCTGGACGACGATTGGGACAGTTCCCGGTTCTATGGCCTGTCGATGCCGCAGTTGTACCTGGACGTAGCCTACAACGATCTGACGGTCCGGATGGGCCACTTCTACACCATCCTGGGCTACGAATCACCGATGGCCGTGGAGAACTTCTTCTACTCGCACTCCTACACCATGCAGTACGGCGAGCCGAAGACCCACACCGGCGCGCTGGCCATCTACGACATCAACCCCAATTGGGCTGTCGCCGCCGGCTTCAGCCGCGGTTGGAACAACTGGGAAGACAACAACAACGATCTCGATTTCCTCGGCAGCGTAGCCTGGACCAGTCGCGACGAGTGCACGTCGCTGGCGTTCGCGCTCGAAACCGGAAAAGAGGATAACGCCGGCGCGTTCAACCGGACGGTCTACAGCCTGGTCTTCTCGCATTACTTGACCGACCGCTTGCAGTGGGTCCTGCAGCACGACCTCGGCTACGAGGACAATGCCGCCCGCGGGGCGGACGCCGAATGGTACGGCGTCAACACATACCTGTTCTACCAGATCAATTGCGAGTGGAGCGCCGGCATACGGTACGAGTGGTTCGCCGACGACGACGGCGTGCGAGTGACCGGGGCCAACGGTGCGGGCGGAGCGCCACGCGGGATCCCGCTCAACGGCGTAGCCGCCCACTGGCAAGAGATCACCGTCGGACTGAGATGGCAGCCCAGGCCCAACATCATCTGGCGGACCGAGTGCCGCTGGGGCTGGGTCGACCCGCTGGTGGCCGTGGGTGACGCTCCTTTCAACGATTTCCAGGACAATAATCAGTTCCTCTGGAGTACCGATCTGATCGTGACCTTCTAGCGGAAGCGGGCAATGCTGCTGGGAACAGAATAAGCACGAGGGCCGCCGACAGCCAGTCGCTGCCGACGGCCCCTTTCGTGCGCCCCTTGAGCGACTGCGATCCGCTTGGTATCATCCAGCGCCGCGAGCAACCATCCTCCGTCCCCAGGGTGCTTCCCATGAAACTCATTATCGCCGTCATCCAGCCCAACCGCCTCGAAGCCGTCAAAGCTGCACTGGCCGACAAGGAGGTCTTTCGCCTGACCGTGATGGACGTACAAGGATTCGGCCGCCAACGCGGGCAGACCGAGGTCTACCGCGGCCACGAGTTTACGATCCAACTGCTGCGGAAAGTCCAGTTGATGATCGCCGTCAACGAGGACTTCCTCGAACCGACCGTCGAGGCGATCACCACGGCGGGCCGCACCGGGCCCGACGGCCAAATCGGCGACGGAAAAATCTTCGTCCTGCCCCTGGAAGATTGCATCCGCATCCGAACCGGCGAACGCGGCGGTGAAGCCATCTGAGCGGCTGGGATCTGGGGACTGGGGGCTCGGGATCACAAGAACGCAATCCGGTCCGGGGCCCGACCAATCCCTACATCCCCAATCCCTAATCTCCTATCTCTTCAAACGGGCTGCTGCGGCGCGGCATGCACTTGCACAGCAAGACCCCGCCGAAGTAAAGCACGGTCAGCGGAGCCGCCATGAGGATCATGCTCGTCGGATCGGCCGGCGTGAGGAACATCGCCAGCACGAAGATCACCAGGATCGCAATCCGCCACTTCGACAAATACGCCTGAACGTCGAATATCCCGATCCGCTCCAAAAAGAGCATCACCAACGGCAACTGGAAGCTGATCCCGAAACCCAGCGGCAAAATCAACACGAAACCCAGCCATTCGGTGATCCGAATGTCCTGGGCGATTCCCAAGGCGTCGTTGAAATAGAACAGAAACTTCAGCACCGGCTCGAACACACAGAAGAACGCCAATGCCGCGCCCGCCAAAAACAAACCCAGACTAAACGGCAGGAACACGTGAACGTAATGCTTCTCGTGCGGGTACAACCCGGCCGCCACGAACATCCATATCTGGTAGAAGATCCACGGGCTGGCCACCAGCACGCCGACCACCAACGCCGCCTTGATGTAAACAATGAACGGCTCGTGCGCGCTGAGGCTCTTCGTCTGCACCCGGTCATCGTCGTCGAGCAGGTGCCACATGTATAGCGGCACGAGGTCGTCGCTGTCGAAAAGCCCCGCCGGGGATTCGCCGACCTGCCGCGGCGCGTCCTCTTGGCCTAACTGCCGGAGGACTTCGCGTGGATTCACGTAGACCTTCTCGAAGAGCAGTCGCTTCTGCTTGAAAAACTTCTCAAGGAACTTCTCTCGCTCGTCGGCGTCCTCGGGCAGCGAATAGCCGGCTTGGCGGAACTGCTCGAGATTCGCCTCGATGCGCTCTTGGGCCCGTGTCTGGTAGTACTCACTCAGGGCCTTCGTCAGCGGCGATTGGATGAACGGAACCACGTGGGGCGCCGCGCCAAGACCAATTGCAAAACCAACAGCCAAGCCCAGCAACGCCTTGAACAAGCACGAACGCAACTCTTCGAGGTGCTCCCCGAAGGTCATCGTCGTCTCTCGAAAGAGGTCTTCGCTGCGCTTCTTCGATTCCTTGGCCATCGGCAGACCCAGATATTGCAGCCGGTCGGTCAACCCGCCGGGACTGGAGAGGAAACAATCTATGAGAGCTGCACCACGGTGATCCGGCAACGAACCTCGCCGGTCGGACACGGGCCAGGATCACTCTCGGCCACCGCCGGCACGGCCGTGGAGCATCCAATAAGCGACCCGCTATCCCCCGCGGTTTCGACGGATCCTGAAGCAGTATACCAGTATTTGGGAGGGTGACAAACTGCTGGGCCGGCGCCATCCACGGCGGCGGTTCCCGCCGCCGCTGAAATGTCTCGACGCGGCCAAACCCCTCTCGGTCCGAGCCCACCCGGACAACGCCCGGGCCGCTCCAGCAAACCCCACCGACCTGTGGAAGACCAAGGCCCGGGTCGCCCTGGCCGTCGAGCCCGGCGGCACCATCTGAACCAGGCCCCAATGGGTGCTCGCTCCCGCGCGCACTCGCGGGAATCCAGACTTGACACCCTTCTGCGAGCGCCATTAGACTGAGCGGTACATGGCGGCTGGCGTTGCGGAAACAGGGAGTCCGCCGCCGGCGTCGTATATGGAAACCGCATAATTGGACAGCGCCACTTAGTACGACAGCGCACCTTGAACTGAATTGCGTTTTCCGGTATTGTCCGTAACTCATTGTTACCAGGAGGGTTACAAGG
>JAUWWA010000001.1 GCA_030617125.1 Pirellulales bacterium
ATCCATCGACCGGCGACCGCGCGTCGCTCTGGCGGGTCGGTGTGCCGCATCCCTTGCGGGGCGACCGGCGCCTTGCCGAAATTCGGCTCGTCGACCGCGCGCTGGCCACCTCCGGCTCAAGAGCACAATCGTTTATACACGCGGGGCGACGTTACGGGCATATCCTCGACCCGCGAACCGGTCGGCCCGCCGAGGGCATCATCGCGGCCACGGCGATCGCGCCCACGGCGGCCATGGCCGACGCGCTGTCGACCGCTTTCTACGTCATGGGGCCCGAGCAAACGTTGCAGTATTGCCGGACGCGGCCGGAACTCGCCGCCGTGCTGGTCTGCCCCGTGCGTCACGGCGGCGGTGTTGAGATCCAAACCGCCGGTTTAGCCGACGACGACTTCACGCTCCTGTAGGACGCAGCGGTCGTCCTCGCGTCGGGTTCACTTCTTCTGTTGTTTCCTTGCGATTATTGACTCCCAACCGAGGGTGAAGTATTGTGAAAGTTTGCGTATGAGCAAGACATGAGCAAGACTATCGGCAGATTCTTGGGACTGGGCATCGTAACGGCACTCGCCGTGGCGGTCGCGGCTTGGGTTACCGTCAGCGGCCGGACCCGAGCAACGCCCGAGGAGCAGAACAACCCCCATGTCGCCGTTGCGAAAACACCGGTTTCGGTGATGGAGGCCCGGCGGGAGTCGATCGAAATCACCGACGGCTATTCCGGCATGATTCGGCCGTTCGAGCGGTTCTCGCTGGGGTTCGAGATTGCCGGTCGGGTGAGCAAGCGGGGCGCCAACGCCGAAGGTGAAGCGTTGGACGACGGCGACCGCGTCGGCAAGGGCCAAATGTTGGCCGAACTCGACGCCCGGGTCCATCGTGCCCGGCTCGACGAGGTCAAAGCCCAATTGAGTATTGTCCGCGCCCAACTCAAGGACGCCAAGGCTCGGCTCGAACAAGCTCAATCGGACATGCGACGCGCCGACGAACTCAAACGCCGCGCAGTCAAGGTCCTCACCGACGCCGAGTATCAGGAATACGTAACCGCGCTGGTGACGGCGCAGGCACAAACCGAGCAGGTCGCGGCCCAGTTGGAGCAGACCCAGGCCCAACGCCTCACCGCCGAGAAGAACCTCGAAGACACGAAGCTCGTCGCACCGGTGGCCGGCGTGATCTCCAAGCGGATGGTCAACGCCGGCGAGTCGGTCGGCGCACACCAAACGGTCATGGAGATCATCCAGATCGACGAGGTGCTGCTGGTGCTGGGCGTGCCGGAGGCGTACGTCGGCGGGATTCGCGTCGGCCAGCCGGTCCACGTGGAGCTTCTCGCCCGCGACCGCTTCCGGCGAAAACGCTCGCACACCGAGGGCCGCGTCTACCGGGTGGCCGAGGCGGCCGACCAGACCACGGGTCTGTTTGAGGTCGAGGTCCTGCTGGCGAACGCCGACGGGTCTTGGCGGCCCGGGCTGATCGCTTTGGGCCACATCGTCGTCGATCGAATCGACGGCTTCCGCATCCCCATGAACTGCGCCGTTTTCCGAGACAACGAAACATTCCTGTTCACGGTGGACGCAAACGGCAAGGCCCGGCGCGTGGATTTGGAAAATTGGATCGAGCAAGGCGGCGATCTCGTAATACGCGACCTGGCGCCGACCGAGCGATTGGTGGTCAAGCGTGGGCAGCACCGGCTGGTCGAGGGTCGCGAGGTCGAGTTGGTCCGCACCGACGGCGGCTAAACAAATTCCCTATCCCCGAATCCCGAACCCCGAATCCCCAGCCCCTAGCCCCTAGCCCCCAGCCCCTAGTCCCTAGCCCCCATCCCCGCCATGTACATCAGCCACAAAGCCATCGACCATCCTCGCGTGGTCATCGTGGGCGTGCTCATGGTGATTATCATGGCGATCGTGGCGGCTTGCTTTATTCCCGTGCAGCGCACGCCGGCAATCAACACGGCGGTGATTCTGGTGATCATTCCCTACCCGGGCGCTCAGCCGACCGAGGTGGAGGATGACATTACCAGGAAGATCGAAGATGCGTTGCAGGAACTCGACAATGTCGACTACATCGGATCGACGAGCATGCGCGGCTCGAGCGTCACGAACGTCATCTTCCTCGACGGCGTCGAGGCGAAACGCGCACGCGACGACGTCGCACACCTGGTCGATCAGGTGCGGGCGCTGTTGCCACAGGGGCGCGAAATCCAGCCGATCATCATGCACATCGACTTCGAGAGTTTCCCGATCATGCTCGTCAACCTTGGCGGCCCGGACGGATTCGACGAGCGGGCGCTGAAGAAGATCGCCGAGGACGTGCAGGATGAGTTGGAAGCAATCACCGGGGTGGCGAACACCCAACTGTTCGGCGGCCGGGACCGGGAGATTCACGTCAACGTCAACCCGGACCTGTTCGTGCAGTACGGCCTGAGCGTCGGCCAGATTCGCCAGGCGTTGGCCGATTTCCACAGCCGCACGCCGGGCGGTTCGCTGAACACCTCGGAGTTCGACTACCAGGTCCGCAACGAAACCAAGCTGCGCAACGCCGACGACATTCGCCAGGTAGTCGTCGCCGAGCGCAACGGGCGGCTGATCCGCATCGACGACGTTGCCGAAGTTCGCGATACCTACCAGCGACTGAAAAACATCGCCCGGCTCGACGGCCGGGAAACCGCCACGATCATCGTCAACAAGGAACCAAACATCAACACGCTCAAGACGGCCCGGACCATCAAGCGGCGCGTCGCCGAGTTGCAGCAGCAATACCCGCACATCCAGTTCTCCACTACCCGCGACATCTCCGAAGACATCGGCATCATGTTCCAGGTGCTCGGTTCCAGCGCCGTGGTCGGGGCCATGCTGGTGCTGGTCGTGCTGACGTGGTCGATGGGTCTGCGCATCTCAACGCTGGTGCTGATGGCGATTCCGTTCAGCACGGCGATCGGGTTGATCTTCCTGTACGCCGCCGACATCCCGGTCTCGAACATGGTGATCTTCAGCTTCGTTCTCGTGCTGGGCATGGTGGTCGACGGGGCGATCATCGTAGCCGAGAACATCCACCGGCACATCGAACGCGGCGAACCGCCCATCGTGGCCGCCAAGACCGGCATCGACGAAGTCGGCGTGCCGGTCATCGCCGCCGACCTGACCACCGTGGCCGCCTTCCTGCCGATGCTGCTGGTGCCCGGCATCATGGGCGACTTTATGGGCGTGATGCCCAGAGTCGTCAGCGTCGCACTGCTGGGGTCGGTCGTCGTCGACCATCTCGTGATTCCGGTAGTGGCCGCCTACTGGTACCGGCAACAGGCGCCGAGGACTCGGCCGGTGGCGGCAGGCTCTGTTGCTGCTCCGCAGCACGACCCCCACTTGGCCCATCCGGAGAGCCGCATCCGTCCGAACCACGGAGTGTTCACGCGAGCCTACGCCTCGGTGCTTCGCTACTCGCTGGCGCACCGCTGGGTCGTGCTGAGTTGCTGCGGGCTGATGATTGTCTGGGCGGCGTTCACGTTTGGGCAGATTGGTTTCGTCTTTTTTCCCAGAAGCGATCGTGGCCAATTCGAGATCAATTTCGAGTTGCCGCTCGGGTACAGCATCGAGGAAACCTTGCGCGCCTCGCGCGTCATTACCGAGCCGCTGTTGGAACTCCAGGAGAAGGGGGAGTTGGTGCATTTCGTCACCGCGCTGGGATCGTCGTCGGGGCTGTCGAACCGGCTCGACACCGACCCGGTCAGCGGGCCGGAGTTCGGCAAGGTCATGGTTCAACTCACCCCGCCTACCGTGCGGAAGCGCCACCAGCGCAAAATCATCGATGAGATTCGCTCGAAGATCAAGCCGTGGCCGGGCATGATCTACCGGATCGAGGAGATCAAGGAAGGCCCGCCCGGCGGCGCAGACGTCGCCGTTCGGCTATCCGGCAAGAACCTCGATCAGCTCGGCCGCATGGGCCGGGCGATCGCCGAGCGGCTGAAAACGGTGCCGGGTGCGATCGAGGTGCAAACCGACTACCGCCCCGACTGTCCGGAGTTCATCGTCGAGCCCCGCGCCGACATGGTCGGGTTGTTCGGCATGACCGACGCCGAGGTTGCCCGGCTGGTCCAAACGACGATCCTCGGTGACAGTCAAATGCAGCTCACCCTCGACGACGAGGACGTTACGCTGCGGCTACAGGCCGACCCCGAGTACCAGAAACACAAAGAGGACGTTACCCGGCTGATGCTCACCAGCCCCGACGGTCGAATGGCGACGCTGGGACAGTTGGCCGATATTCGTCGCTCCGCGGGGTTGTTCGCCGTCAATCGCCGCGACAACTCTCGCGTGGTGACCGCGCGATGCAACCTCCAAAAGGATATCCGCAACAAAGCAAAGAAACGCAACTTCATTCCCGACGACGTCTTCGACGTGCTCCGCGAGGAGATCCTGCCCGAACTCGGCTTCAGGCCGGCCCAAGCCGCCGATGCGTCGGCCTTCCAAAAGGCCCTAACGGGACTGCGCGACCGGATTGGCGGCATTCTCGGGATGGAGCCGGACGAGACACACGCCACGTCGTTCCTGGGCAAGGCAACCACCGAGGCCGAGGGAGTTCGCGCAACGTTCACCGGCGAAAACGAAGAACGCGACAAGAACTACGGCTACCTGTTCGGCTCGATGATCGTCGGCGTGATCCTGATCTTCGGCATCCTGGTGCTGCAGTTCAACAGTTTCCGCCAAACCGTCGTCGTTCTGGCGGCCGTGCCGCTGAGTTTCATCGGCGTGATCTTCGGAATGCGGGTATGCGGCCACCCGTTCAGCCTGGCCTCGTTCATCGGGTTGATCTGCCTGGCGGGGATCGTCGTGAACGACGCGATTGTGCTGGTCGATTTCACCAACCAGGCACGGCGACGCGGAATGCGCGTCCGGCACGCCCTGCTGGAAGCCGGCGTCAACCGCCTCCGCCCCGTGCTGCTGACCACCGTGACCACCATCCGCGGGTTGCTTCCGCTATACTTGAACATTTCCGGCGGCGCGGAGTTTTGGCAGCCGCTCACCGGCGCGGTCATCTTCGGCCTGGCCTTCGCCACCGTGCTCACGCTGGTGGTCATTCCTGTCTGCTACAGCCTGGCGTATAGCTGGAGAGATCGAGGATAGAGGGCAGAGGAGAGATTCTCGATAGTCGTGCTGAAGGTTGTCTGCCTTGCCCCGGGACTGATCTTACGAGCGTCGGAGTTCTGAAAGCCGCACTACATGTTGCGATGGTAAATCAGAGGGGATGACCGTGAAGAACCTCTCGTCAGCAGTGCACCATTGGCAGTTCAATCGCCGGGCCAATCGTACATAGGTCATGTCGGCATGCGTTTTGTGATAGACGACGGCCATCTCCAGCGCTTCGACAGCTTCGTCGAGTGTAGTACCGTGGATCTGAACGGGCATGTCGAACAGGCGATGAACGTGGTTGATAGCATCTCGTTTCTCCAGCCGAGCGCCCCGACCTTGCGGACGTCTGGTGAGGCACGCTTTCGTGAGTAGACCACATACCTCGTAGAGGAAGATTTGTGGCGCATGGAGTTCGAGGATTCCGTCCAGACCTGTCCCAAGGACGCGTTTGGCCAGATCGACATCCCGTTCCAATTCATCCTCGAGAAACCACTTGGCGGCGACACTGGCATCAATAACCATGCACTCAGCCATCGCCACGAATCTCCCGAAGTACCTCGACGATGTTGAAGTCAATCGGCCCTGTCTCCTCGCGACTCTTCATGATACCTTCATACAGTGCGCGGCGATCCGCCGGCAACCCCTTGATGAGTTCGTCAAGCGGCTTCGCATAGAGCACTTTGCGTATCGAATCGACGGTCGTCATCGGCCGAGCAAGATCGGTTTCCATTGGTTTTTCTCCTGATACCGGTCTGCAATCGTATCCGCCATCCCCCTAAGAATTATTCTACCACTACAAGGGCCGTTTGTCACGATGGAAATATCAACCATCGCATTCCCACCAAATACCGCGCCACGGGCTATCTCGTCTAATCCGCAGTGTCCGCGACTCGGTTACAACTGCCAAGGAAGAGGAGCGATGTCCCCGTTTCATCGCCGATCGAACCGCCGAAGCCCTTCCTCTCGGGCGATCGCCAGCGCCTCGCGGTACTCGGCCGTGCTCAGCGGGCGGTTGATCGACTCGTGCCGATGCGCGTGGCCCGTCGGGTGATACTGCGGCATGACGTTCACGAATGTGTCGGGAGAAATCTCGCGGGCAAGGAATCGCATGATCCGCCGAGTGTCGTCCAAGTTGCCGGGCATCACGAGGTGACGGACCAACAGTCCGCGGCGGGCGATGCCCCGCTCGTCGAGTTCCAACTCGCCTACCTGGCGGTGCATCTCCTTCAGCGCGGAGCAGACCACCTGCCGATAGTCCTCCGCGTTGGCCAACTCGTTGGACACTTCTGAATCCCAGAATTTGAAGTCGGGCATGTAGATGTCGACCACCCCGTCGAGCAGGCGCAAGGTTTCCACGCGGTCGTACCCGCCGGTGTTGTAGACAATCGGCAGCCGCAACCCGCGCTGGGCCGCGCAGAGCAGCCCTTCGAGCATCTGCGCCACGACGTGCGAGGGCGTGACGAAGTTGATGTTATGACAGCCGAGTTCCTGGAGTTCGAGCATCATGCCGGCCAGTTCGTCCGACTCGGCCGGCCGGCCTTGCCCGAGGTGGCTGATGTCGAAATTCTGACAGAAGACGCACCGCAGGCTGCAATGGCTGAAGAAGATCGTGCCGGAGCCGCAAGAGCCCCGCAAACAGTCTTCTTCGCCATGATGGGGAAAGGCGCTGCTGACGATCGCACGTCGGCCGGTGCGGCAATAGGACTTGGGCGCCTCCGCGCCCGTCCGATCGGCGCGGCACTGCCGCCCGCACAGCGTGCAATCGGCCAGGCAGTCGACGGCCGTGTGGGCTCGGCGGGCCAGTTCGCCGCTTTCGAGCAGTTGCAGATAACTCGGCCAATGGGAAGGCATGGTATCGTGAACGATTATCCTCCGCTGACCGGCGGGATGCAGGCCACGTCGGCGCCGGGTGGGATTTCGTCCGTGTCGGCGGCGTAGTCCGTCCCCAGCGCGAACGTCACGCGCCGAAGCAAGTCGGCGATCTGCGGAATCTCGCCGGCCAGTTGGCGGCGCAGCCGGCCAATCGTGGCTCCGTCGGGCATTTCCACCTCGAGCACGTCGCGCCCGGCGGCCTGTCGGGCGGCGGCAAACAATCGCACGCGCACGTTCATGTTACGATCAACTCCTCACCCGGCGTAGTCAGCAGTCGGGCAATCTCGGGCATCAGCCCGTACGACAATGCCAACAACTTGATCGGATGGGTCGTCGGCTTCGTTGTCCCCTGTTCCATTTGCATCTTGCAGGCGCAGCACTCGGTGACGCCGCCCTGGATCGTGGGATCTCTCAACCGGGAGATCAGTCTCCAGCCGACGCGGAGGCTGGTGCGGTAGTTAGCTCGCTTGATGCCGAACGTGCCCGCCATGCCCGAGCATCCTTCTTCGAGGTGCAGCACGCGCAGCCCCGGAATCAATCCCAGCAGGTTTTCGCCGGGCGAGCCGACTTCGAGCGCCTTCAGGCGGCAAGGTTGATGATACCCCAACGTCGCGTTGATCGGCTTGAAATCGAGTTGCAGCTTCCCCATGATGTGCATTTTCCACAGGTAGCTGCACGCCGGGGTGCTGTTCTTGGCGACCAGCACGGCGTCGTCGTCGTCGATCAACTGCGGATATTCGTGCGCCAGGCACAGCGCGGCCGACGGCTCGGTCGCCACAACGTGATATCCTTGCCGAACCGATTCGGCCAGCAGGGCGATATTGTGGGCAGCCAGCCGCCGGGCGTACTCCAGCGCTCCACAGGTGATCGCCGGCATCCCGGAAGGTTTCTGCCGCAATGGAACGTACATCGCCACGCCGTTGTGCTCCAGCACGGCCGTCAGGGCCATAGCCAATTGCGGATCGTGATAGTTGGCGTACACGTCGACGAAGTAAGCGACCTTCTGCCCGTTGCGTCGCTCCGGGCGTGTAAGTCGTCGCTTAGCCGCCCGGCGAATGAACGACCGAGACGTTACGCGGGGGAGTTTCCGACCCTGGGCGATCCCCATTGTTTTTTCCATCAGCCACCGCATCTGGCGATTATGCAGCGCCCAATTCGTCACCGGAGCGATCAGGCCGCCAAGCGCGCTGAAACGATCGATGCGCGTCATTACCCAGTCGGCCGGCCGTAAGCCGTTGGAACTGACGTACGCGCCCTTGCCTTCGCGCATCAACCTGGGCACATCGACGCCCGCGGGGCACTCCAGCCGGCACATGTGGCAATGAATGCACAGGTCGGCCACGGCTTTGAACTCGTCATTGATGAGCGTATCGAGCCCGATACGCCCCGTCAGCACTCCGCCGATCAGATTAACCTTCGCGCGAGGCGAGGACTCCTCGCTCGGCGAGCAGCGCAAGATCGGACACATCCGGGAGTCGGGCGCCTGGGTGCGGCACCGGCCACACCGGTTGCACTGCATCACGGCGTCGGAAACCTGCGCCGGGTCCCAATGGAATTGCAGTTCGACCAGATCGCGCATCTTCGGCGATCCCCCTTCGACATCGTGCGTTGGGGTCACTTTCGGCGGGCCGGCGATCGGCGGACGCAAATGGCGCGTCAACAGGTTGGGATCGTCGCCAACGATCTTACCCGGGTTAAGGATGTTCTGCGGATCGAAAATCTCCTTCACGTGGCGGAATATCTCGAACAGCGGTCCGACCTGGCGGCGAATGAACGGCGTCCGGCTCAGCCCACACGCGTGCTCGCCGGTGATCGTCCCGCCGGCGTCGAACACTTCCCGGTAAAGTTCCTCGGCCAGGTGGCGCATTCGCCGTATGTCGTCTGCGTCGGCCAGGTTCAGAAACGGCTGGATGTGGATTTCGCCCTGCCCGGCGTGGCAGAACAGCGATGTGGTAACCTCCCAACGCTTCAACACGTTCTGCATCCGCACCAGGAAGTCGGGCAAGGCCTCCGGCGGGACCGCCATGTCTTCCACGACCGGCACCGGGCGGCTCGGACCCTTCAGTGGGTACGACGCCGGACTCACCTTGTTCGACAGGCGCCAGAACAACTCCGTCTCGTCCGGATCGAACGCCTGCCGGGCGCCAAACGCCAGTCGGTCGCGGCGCCAGATCTCGTCGACGAGTTGCTTCAAGGCGTCGCGAACCTCGAACGCCTCGTCCCCCTCCTGCTCGACGAGCAACACGGCTTCCGTCTCGGAGGGGATGAGCAGGTCGAAGCGGACTTCGGTCTCCCGGGCGAAACTGATATGCCGACGGTCCATCAAGTCGCACGCGGACGGTTGCCAAGACAACATCTGAATTGCCGCCCGAGACGCCTTCTCCAGGCTGTCGAACAGCAGCAACACCACACCGCGATGCCTCGGCAACGGCTGCGTGGCCAACTCGGCTTCCGTGATCAACGCCAACGTCCCCTCCGAACCGACCAGCAGCCGGCCGAAATCGAGATGATCGTCCTCGAGCACTCCCGAAAGGTTGTACCCGCACCGGCTCATCGGACACTTTGAACGGTGCTGTCGGATCAAGTCCGCGTGCTCCGCCAACAGCGCGGCCAGCCGGCGAGTTAGTTCGCGTTTGCGCGGGTGAGGGTACAACACGGTCCCGTCGGTGAGCGGCTCGCGGCCGACTTCCAGCAACTCGCCGTCGGCAGTGACCACTTGGAGACGCCGAACGTGGCGCCGGGCCGATCCATACCGCAGCCATCGGCTGCCGGCGGCGTCCACCGCAATGACGCTGCCCATGGTTGTCACGGCGCTGTTGGCCGGATCGGGGCCGAAAATCCGTCCCTGCTTTCGCAGTTGAGCATTGAGCCGCTCGTGGACCACGCCCGGCTGAACGCGAACCGTCTCGGCATCGACACGCACCACGCGCCGTAGATATCTTGAAAAGTCGATCACTAGTCCCGGCCCGAGCGATTCCCCGGCGACGCCCGTGCCGGCGCCTCGGGCGTGAATAGGAATTTCCTTCTCGGCGGCGTAGCGGACGCAAGCGACTACGTCGGCGGTCGAGCGCGGCCGGACCACCACCAGGGGCCGGATTTCGTGGATGCTTGCATCGCTGGCGTAGAGTTGTACGAAGACGTCGTCGCAGCGCACCTCTCCGGCGATCAACCCCCGCAGATCATCCAATACGATTTCGCGCTGCTGCTCGAGTTGGGCCATGTGGCCTATCCTAGGACGCCCTCGACAGCCGGTCAACCCATCATAAAGTCGCGACCGGTGATCGCGGCCTTATGGGGTTAGTTCGCACTGAACTGTGGTGGAAACGCGATTGCACCCGACTTGCCCGCAGCGCACTCGACCGCGGCTGCCGAAAGGTGGCTCAGCAGCATTTCCGCGCGGCGATGCACGTCGAGTTGGGCCAACAGCCCCTCCTTGTCGCGCAGGTCGATGTCGAGCATGTAGCTAATCACGTCGGTCAACACACCCAAGGAGATATCGGAGCCGAGGAGTTGGTCCAGTTGTTCCCGGGCTTCCGGCAACAAGGGAAGGACTCGGAGAAGGGCATCGTGGAGTTCGCGCTGGAGACGGCTCCGCCGGGCAGCCTGCTCGGAAGGGAAGTACTCCTCGCACAGTTCGACTTTCGCCTGCCGGAACCCGCGTCTGGGCTCCAACTCTCGCACGAGCCGGACCCGCCGCAGCCCCAGCAGCAGCACGTTGTAGGTGCAGTCTTCGAGGCGGCAATATGTGGCAATGCGTCCGAGACAAGCAACAGGATACAGGAGCGGCCGGCCTTCGTAGTCGCCCTCCCAGCCCGGCTCGAGCACGGCCATGGCAATCAGTCGGTCGCCCCGCAACGCGTCTTCGAGCAGTTTGCGGTAGCGCGGCTCGAAAATGTGCAGCGGCTGCATGACGTGCGGGAACAGAACCAGGTTGGGCAAGGGAAACAGCCGTGCGATTCCCGAAAAATCCTCGAAACAAAACGGCGGGGTCTCAAAGGTCGACATGGTTTCGGGTTCCTATTTCGTTGCTGTTACGATGAATACTTCGTCGCGTGAACCGGTTTGGCCACCGCGTCCACGCGGCGCCGTTTCTGCGGTGTGTTCCGCAACAGAAACCATTTCTATCCCTTGAGGATGCCACACTACCCTCGCCTGAGAGAATTATAGGCTTTTTGGGCTCGCTAGACCAATATCTTTTCCAACCCCCCGACAGGCTTGACACTCCGGCGTCGGCTCCCGAGAATGGTGTCTGCGTGCTGGTGAAGAATTTGGGGTAGAGGGTTCAGGGCTGAGGTCTCGCCATGGCCGCCACCGCCGATGCGAAACGCCACGCCGTCGAGGTGGTCCGGCGTCTACGCAGGGAGTACCCCGACGCAGTCTGCTCGCTCGGCCATCGGACCCCGCTGGAGCTGCTGGTGGCCACGATCCTTTCGGCCCAGTGCACCGACAAGCGGGTAAACCTGGTCACGCCGGAGCTTTTCCGGAAGTACCGCAGCGCGGCAGACTACGTCCGTGTCCCGCAATCGGAGTTCGAACGGGACATCCAGAGCACCGGCTTCTTCCGCAACAAAGCGAAGAACATCAAGGGTTGTTGTCAAGTTCTGGTGGAACAGTATGATGGGGAGGGTCCCAACGGGATGGACAAGTTGGTCGAACTGCCCGGCATCGGGCGGAAAACGGCCAACGTGGTTCTGGGGACCGCGTTCGGCGTGGCTTCGGGCATAGTGGTGGACACCCACGTGGGACGCATCAGCCGCCGCCTGGGACTCTCCGAGCACAAGAACCCCGAGAAGATCGAACAAGACCTCATGACGCTGGTCCCTAAGCAGGATTGGATTGCCCTGAGCCACCAAATGATCCGGCACGGCCGCCGCTATTGCACCGCGCGGAAGCCCAAGTGCGACGAGTGTCCGCTGGCCGACGTCAGCCCCCGGCTGGGTGTCGAAACCTAAGCCGCTTACGACTTCACACTTGGCGATTGGTCAATCATCATTCATCAACGTCACCATGATTCTATCCGGTCACGAAATCAAGGAGCAGTTGGGCGGGAACATCGTCATCGACCCGTTCGACGAGTCGCAGCTCAACCCGAACAGCTACAACCTGTCGTTGCACGACGAGTTGATCGTCTACGAAGAGGTCGTGCTGGACATGCGGAAGGCGAACCGCGTGCGGCGCATCGCGATCCCGCCCGAGGGGTTCGTCTTGCACGCCAATCAACTCTACCTGGGCCGGACCGCCGAACGGACCGAAACACACAACCTCGTGCCGATGATCGAGGGCCGATCGTCGGTCGGGCGGCTGGGGCTGTTCGTGCACGTGACGGCCGGGTTCGGCGACGTCGGCTTCTGCGGCTATTGGACGTTGGAGATGTTCGCCGTCCACCCGGTCCGCATCTATGCCGGCGTGCCCATCTGCCAGATCTTCTATCACGACATCCGCGGCAGCTTCGACGCGTACGCCAGCGACAAGTATCAGCACAACACCGACATCCAGCCGAGCCTGCTGTTCAAGGAACTCGACCCGGAAAGCGCCAAAGACCCGCAGATGAAGCTCCCGTTCGGCATCGAACGGTCGCATCGGTAGCGCCGTGTGGCCCGGCGGCACGTGCACGAGTATTGAAGACGGGGGACCGCTCGGCTATACTTGAGATATGATCGATCCGTGTGACATCCAGCGCGTTGCGACTCGAATGGGGCAGGCAGCCGATGCCGAGCGTGTCATCCTGTTCGGGTCGCACGCCCGTGGCGATGCCGACAGAACCAGCGACGTCGACCTGCTGATCATTGCCCAGAGCAATCTACCCAGGTTCAAGCGCACACGGGAACTCTACAGCCTGCTGCGACCCTACCCGTTCGCAATGGACCTGATCGTATACACACCGGAGGAAGTGGAGCGAGCCAAGAAGTCCCCCGTATCGTTCGTATCAACCGTACTGCGCGAAGGCAAGACGTTGTATGTCCGAAGAAATGCAGATTGCAAAGCAGTGGCTGGCCAAAGCCACAAATGATCTGCTCAACGCAGACAATAACCTCGCAGCGGAACTCGTTCCCTACGACACCGTTTGCTTTCATTGCCAACAAGCGGCGGAGAAACTGCTCAAGGCGTATCTCGTGGGCAGCGGGCAATCGGCCCCCCGCACTCACGACCTTCTCCTGATTCTTGAGGCGGTGTTGGCCCTTGACAACACCGCGGAAATGTTGCGAGATGTGCTTGCAGCACTCATGCCCTATGCTATTGAAATTCGCTATCCCGACGACTGGTGCACGCCTTCTGTAGATGATGCTGTAGAAGCACGCAACGCGGCCGGAAAGGTCCTGACTTGGCTTGAGAGTGCCATGCCGCCGATCTTCTCAGAGCCTGAAGGCCACTGAAGTGCAAACGACTCGGCCTACTACATCACCGCAAAGTAAATATCCACCGCCTTGTTGAAGTACTCGTTGGTCAACTCCGGCGGGCAGTCGTGATACTTGCAGTAGCTGCGGATTTGAAGCAGCAGGTCGCGGGGCTGGCAGAAGCGGAACGGGCGGCCCGCCTTCTTGTAGTGGGTCTTGATCAGGTAGTCGATCGGTTCGGGGCGATACTCCACACCCAACCGATCCGCCATCATTTCAAACAGGTGATGAAACTCTTCTTCGGTCGGGTCGATCACCTCGATCTTGTAGGGAATCCGACGCAGAAACGCCTCGTCGACCAGTTCCCGCGGCTCCAGGTTCGTCGAGAAGATCACCAATTGATCGAATGGCACCTGGATCTTCTTGCCGTTGGGCAGGCCGAGAAAATCGTACCGCTGTTCCAACGGCACGATCCACCGGTTGAGCAACTCATCGATCTGCATCCGCTGGCGGCCGAAATCGTCGATCACCAGCGTGCCGCAGTTGCTCTTCAGTTGTAGCGGCGCTTCGCTGATGCCGGTCGAGGTGTTCATGGTCACTTCGAGTTGCGACATGGTCAGCTCGCCGCCGGCGATGATCGTGGGCCGGCGAATTCGGACCCAACGCCTGTCGATTATTCGTTGGTCGAGCAGCCCGCCGCCCGATTCAACCGGCGCCTCCTCGTGATTGATCGGGTCGAACACGCGGAGAATCTCGCCGTCGATGCCGATCGCCCGCGGAATCCATATATGCTTGCCGAAGGCGGCCGTGACCCGTTCGGCAATGCTCGTCTTGCCGTTGCCCGGCGGGCCGAACAAGAACAACCCCCGGCCGGAATTGATCGCCGGTCCCAGCCGATCGAGCATCCGCTTGTTCAGCAGGAGGTCGCCGAACGCACGGTGGAGGTCTTCGACGGTCGGGTGCTGCCCGCAAAGCGACTGGGCGCCGATGCTCTCGACGTAGTCACTTAGCGAAACGGGAGCGGAACCGAAGTACGTGCAATGTTGTGCGTGCCGCCGCCCTCGTTCGCGTCCCGTGTCGGTCAACTGGTACCGATAATCGTTCATCGGTGCGTCGCCACGATGACCGACGAGCTGCTCGTTCTTCATGTCGCGCAGCAGTTCGTCGACAAGCACGAAGGGGAGCTTGATCTGCTCGGCAATGTCACGGCCGGAGGCGTCGCCGCGAGCCACGAGGAACTTCAGGATCAGCGCCTCGACCTCGCTGTCGGTCAGGCCGGCTTCGAAGAACGATTCCGACTCGATCGGGACGAATGTATCCGCCAGCTCGGGGCGCCCATCGGCCGGTGAGGTTGTGTCGGAAACGTCGCCCGGCTCGGGGCCCGCCCCGGCCGCCATGTCGTTGATCCGCTCCAGCAGGGTGTCGAGCTTATCGCTCTGGGCGTCGTGGTCCGGTTGCGAAGCGGCGACCGCCGCGTACGGATCAGATCCGTCGCCTTGGGTGGCGGCTCCGGCAAGGCGCGCCAGCAGATTCCCGTCGTTCGAGTCGGCCATGGGTTGCCCGAGGTTGGCTGGAGAACGGTTCAACACAAAAAACGTTGTTCAAGGCAAACCTAGCTTTTTTCCGGCCGTGATGCATCGAATTGGCGCGCCGGATTTGCCGGACTGATCGGTGGCAACGATTATGCAACCACGTGGTAGCGAAACAGGACCCGGTCGGCGTGACCAACAGTCGCGGTTCAATGAGAGCCTACTGCCGGCGCGTCACGACGAACTCGCTGAGTTGCCTGAGCACGTCGCAAACCTCGCCGGGCGGAAGCGCGTCGAGTTGCTCGCCGGCACGCTGGGCATACCACCAGGCCTTCCGGCGAGCGTAGTCGATGGCGTCAGAGCCCTCCAACCACGGCCGCAACGCATCGCGGCGGTGATTGCCGGATCGCGAAAGAATCGCCAGCACTTCGGCCCGATCCCGTTCGCTCGCCTGACTGAACAGCCGGATCAGCGGCAGCGTGGCCTTCTGCTTCAGCAGGTCGGTTCCAAGCGACTTGCCGGCGGTGGCCTCGTCACCGAGCAAATCGAGCAAGTCGTCGGCGATCTGGAAGGCAATGCCCAGGTGATGTCCGAATCGGGCCATCGCCTCGCATACGTCCTGTCCGGCCCCGGCGTAGTGCGATCCCAACCGGCAGCAGCAGGCGGTCAGCACGGCCGTCTTGCTGGCGATGATGTCGAAGTAGTCCTCTTCGGCCAAGTCGTAATCGCCCCGCCTGGCGACCTGCCGCAACTCGCCCTCGCACATCGTCTGGGCCGTCTCGCCAATTGCGCGGGACGCGAACGGGTCGTCTAGTGAGCTGACGATACGGACGGCGCGGGCAAATAGATAATCACCCAGCAAAACGCTGGCCTCGTTGTCCCACCGCGCGTTCACCGTGTCGAGGTGCCGGCGCAGGGTGGCCTCGTCGAGCACGTCGTCGTGGACGAGGGTAGCCGTGTGAATCATTTCGACGGCGGCGGCCAGCTTGAGGTGTTCCGGCTTCAGTGTGCCGCACGCCTTGCCCGAAAAGAGAACCAGTGCAGGTCGCAACCGCTTCCCCCCAAGGCGAAAGCCGTGCTTGACCAACCGATCGACGAATGGGTGGTCGCTACGGAGTTCGTCGCGGAGGATCTCCTCGACGTTATCAAGTTCGTCGCGGACCGGCGCGTACAACCGGCGCAGTGCTTCCGGCGCTTCCGCCCGCTGTTCGACCAACTGCTTCATGAATGCCTTTTCCAACCTCGCAGTTTGTCACTGCGAGCGGATGAAATGCCCGCTCCGGCCACCCGTTTTCTCTTCGAGCCGGATTTGCTCGATCACGATCTCCCGATCGACCGACTTACACATATCGTAAATCGTCAAGGCAGCCGTGCCGACTGCCAGCAGGGCCTCCATTTCCACGCCGGTTCGTGCCGACACCCGGGCCTGGGCCTCGATCGCAATCGTCGTGGCGTTGGGAATGTCGAACAACAACTCGACCGTGTCCAAGGGCAACGTGTGGCACAACGGGATGACTTCGGCGGTTCGCTTCGCCGCCATGATCCCGGCCACCCGTGCTACCTCCAACACGTCGCCCTTCGTTACCTTCCGATCGCGAATCAACTGGACTGTCTCGGCCGACAGCCGCACCCGCCCACTCGCCCGGGCCGAGCGAACCGTGACCTCCTTGCCACCGACGTCGACCATCCGGGAAGCCCCTTCGGCGTCAAAATGGCTGAACTGGTTCATTGTGGCTGATTTTGCCTCGCTGATCCTGGACGCGTCACGTTACTGCCTCCCATTCTAGTCATCTGCGTCCGCCTGTCGAGTAGGCGTTAGGTGTCGGAAACTCAACGAGCCGCGGCAACCATGCCACCTGCTTGCCATATTTGCCACCCCCTGTGTGCGGTATTCACCGACCGCCCGTCAAACCGCGAACACATTGCGTCAGTCACTCACGGCAGGTGCTCTAAGTCATCCAGGTCCTTCGACCTGCTCACTGCCCGTTTGTTAGTCCTTAGGTCGTCCAGGGCGATCAGACTCACCTCCACGCCATCGATGACGTCAAGGGTGCGCTGCGCGTGGCACGCTGCGAAGTCGACCCCCGAAAGGCCGGTCAGCAGGTCGATTCGCACGGGAGGCACACCCATGCGAATGATCTTGTTCTCGCTCAAGAAGAGGTCGTCCGAGAGCGAAGCAGGAGCAAAGCCGAACTTCCGGAGAACGCGGACGAGTGCGGCAGCGTTTGCCGGATTCACCGCGATCCAGATATCCATGTCACCGGTCGAGCGGGGATACCCGTAGTATCCCACGGCGTGACCGCCCACAAGCAGGTACTCAATCTTCTCCGAGTTCAACAACCGTAAGAACTCTTTGAAGTCGGGTGGTAGTCGGATCGTAGCCATAATTGACCGCTCGCATAAACTCGACTGCCGCGAGCCGCTCCTGCGGGGTCTTGGAAAGCCAAAACGCCCGGTCGTCGGATTTGTCGGCCAGCGAGGCCACCGAAAAAGCCGTTTTGTCCATTTTGGACGATTGCACGGGATCGCTCATATACAACACCCACGGGAACCCACGGGAAATAGTATGGATGGGTCAGAACCGGCTGTCAAGGCCCAAGACTATTGAGCACCGCCAAGAAAAAATTATCCGTCGCGGGGGTCTATCCGCGACGGGTTGGGTGAATCGGCGAAATGGATTAGGGGCACTCGTCGGTCGGTTTTCGATAACAGTCGTACCCTTAGACGAGTTCTTTCTTCGCACCGATGAGCGTCCGCAAACGCTCGGCGAGTAGTGCGGCATCGAACGGCTTCTTGAACGTCTCGTTGATACTCGAACGATCGAAGCTGGTGGAACTGCCGTCATCGGGCAATAGCGCGATGAGAATCGTCTCCGCAAACTCGTTGTTGCGGCGAAGATTCTGGCAGATCTGCAACGCTTCGGTGCGTCCGATCGAGAAGTCGCAAATGATACAGTCGGGGTGGAAGCTCTCGGCTTGAATGCCGGCATCGAAACCGCTTGCGGCCACCGCCACTTTGAACGAACGTTCCAGCGGCAGTTCGCGCTTCAGGTTTTCGATCAAAACCTGGTCCTGGGCGACAATGAGGACCTTGGCCATGGCTTCGTCTTCCAGGTCGCCCAGCGGCATCCCGTGTTCCTTGAGGAACTTGATCAGGTATTCCCTGGGAATGCGGCGGTCTTGCGATCCGGGGATGCGATATCCCTTCAGCCGGCCCGAGTCGAACCACTTACTTATGGTGCGCGGGGCCACCTTACAGATCTTGGCGACCTGACCAGTTGTGAAGACCTTCATTGCAGGCTCTCCGAATTATTGTTCACGGTGGTTTTGGTTGTGTCTCGACCGCACCTCGATGCGCCGGCCGAGACTTCATCGCCCCTTGCCCGCGGAACCTCGTGACCTCAACAGTCGGTCGAGCCGGTTGGAACACCAACCGGAAATCCGCAAGCATCTGGGTCGGGGCTTTCCGTAATTCGCTTTCTGTTGGCTGGAGTTCAGCTCCCTCTGATCCGCGCCGTAATACTCACATCGGCAACCTGGGCATCCGGAAGCCAGGGAAAATCCGTAAAATAGAGAAGGAGCGTACCAGCTACCCTATCTCGAATTTCCGCACACTCCCGGCGCAACACATCCGGCGAACTACAGGTCCATGAGGAGAGACAGCCAGCCGGGCCGCCATGGAGAGTATGTAGCGGGCCGTCAAGGCATGGCCTTCGAGGCAGGCTCCCCCCTGCGACTTGTTTCTCGTATGGCGTAGTCGAAGCAATAACGCCGCCGAGAAACTAGTCTTCCGATGATTTACTTCGCCCCGGATTAGGGTGAGACTTTAGAAACTTTCTCAGGTCGTAACGACCGGAGCGATCGTAGGGCTGTTGACGAAGCTACGAACTGTGCCGATTCTGCCGCCGCGGGGGACTCGGCGCCTGTCAGATGCCCTCCATCCGGTTGGCGCGAAACCCGTTCGCCCACACTTGGCAGTCCTCCTCCAGCGGGGGCTGACAGGGGGAGTTGTAGTCGATCCGCGCCCGGTAGCTGCCAGCCTCGTAGACCTTGGCCACCGCGGCTTGAATGTCCAGCCGCACGTCGGAATCGTCGTCGGCCAGCGGGATGCGTATGCGCGGCAAGCGGTCGCGCGGGGCATTCCGGGGGGCATTCCGGGCATTCCGGGGACACCATACTAGTTTTCTATTGACAGGGTCGTGGTCTTTCCGGTAAGCTGCCACCATGGCAAGACTGGCACGAGTTGTTGTTCCCGGTTACCCGCATCACGTGATCCAGCGGGGGAATCGGCGTCAGCAGACGTTTTTCGAGAAGGGGGACTATC